>JAPUIX010000149.1 GCA_027296625.1 Gammaproteobacteria bacterium
CCATCATCGCCAACGCAAGATTCATGTCAGCCAGGTAGTAGTCGTTGGCGATTTGCGCTTTTGTAAACTACGTGTTTTGGTTTATTTGAACTGCGACCAAGATCAGTCCAGCAATTACGCCAACGTTTGCTGACAATGTGAGCCAGCGATTGACCGTGTCTGTAAGCATTTAATTTCCCCTAATCTGGTAACAAGAATTTGTCTAAGAAATCGCGAGACGAACGTCTGCTTTGGGTTGCAACTTCAACCCTTCAATTCGTACATGCCGATGGCTAATATTTCTGAGCGAGACAGCGGCCTCTTTACGAGAAAGACTGCAAACCAAACCGCAACAAACCAGAAAACCAGATCGACGAACGAAACCGACCATCCAGTGAGCACCGAAAATGCATTACTCCGGAAAACGTCAAGTGGTGAGATCGCATTTTCTCGCGCCAGATACATTACGACCCTGAACACGTTGCCGAGGACGCAGCCTGCAATCGTGTATACCGAAGCCGCCACAGCGAATTTCATCTTGATTCCGCGTCCGAGATATTGCATTGATATTCCAACTGCGATCCCAATGCCCGCCGCCGCGAAACCGTACGAAAAACTCCATATAGCGGTTGTGATGCCGTAGATGGCAGCAGCGAGAAGTGTAGCAACAGCTCCCACGATGACGGCCGCAGCGAAGTTCTGCTCCGAAATCAGATTTTCGGCCAATTCGTAATTCCGTTGTTTATCCTCTTGGTTCATTCGCGCCTGAATATCTAGCGAGTAGCTAGGAATGGTTTGCACAACGTCACCGGTCGACCAACCTGGGACGGCCGGAAAGGGTCAGCAGCAGCCTGCGGTCATCGTATCACGCGAACTTCTGCCAACGGCCAGGAGTGGACATTCACCCCCCCACTGATCATGGCCAGGACACCGATGAGATTGAATAAAAGAAACGCCGCGACGGCCAGCAAGATCAGCGTTACACCTCCACAGCCTTTGGCCGCCTCGGTGGCCACCTGTTTGAATACCGGCGATGCGGATTGCCCCTTCGTACGTCGTCTTCGAGCTTGGCTACGAAGGTGTCGTTGTATGGCAGCTTCCTGTTCTGGTGTTCACTTCGGCCCATCAGATTGTTGGTCATTCATGGCTCCCCCAAGACCGCCCACAGCCACCGTGTGTATCGAAGTCAAAAACGTCGGCTTTGGGTTGCGGTTTCAACCGGTCGATGCAACACATTGGCTAATATCGTTCGGCCGGTGTTTCATATCTTAGCGTTTTTCTTGGTCGTTCGTTGAGCTGTCGTGCAACGGCATTCACTGCTTATTCTCAGGCAAGGACTTTAAAAGTTACGCGGATGGGTCTATGCGAGCAGAGTTAGACACGTTACTCGGGTGACCGCTTTTCCCGAAAGCGGACGTTAGGCTGATACTATGCTGAGGGGCCGCTGACGACTCACGACAGAGCGGATTGGTTCGCTACAAAATTTCTTAGAAACGCCCCGATTCACCGGAATAGACCAAGTGACTCCACTCGAACAAGAATCAATTTTATTTATTTTTGCTCAAGTAGCTGTGCTTTTCGCCGGCTTTGGCGGCGTGTCGGTCATTATTGGCAGGATTCAAACTGATTTGGAGCGAGCCCGCTTAAGGAACGTCGTGATTACAGCGATATTGCTGCTGTTGATGTCCTTGTTTCCACTACTTCCCAATCAGCTCGGCGCCGAACCTGATGTTACATGGCGGATCGAAACCGGCGTCTTCGCTTTTATAACCATCATTTTTTATGCGGCGTCGGGTGATCTACGGCTGTTTAAAGAAGCCGACAGATTGGACCAGGCGGGGATGATAGGAGACTTCGTGTTGTGGTCTTTCTTATTGCGAACACCTTGGGATACTTTTTCGGATCCGCAGCGTCGGTGTATCTCATCGCATTGTTTTGGCATCTACTTTCGGCATGCGTGATGTTCTGCATGGTGTTCGCGCCTGTCTGGCAAAGTGATGATAAACGAGGTCAATGACCGAATTAAGAGCGACGACCATATGTTCAAGCGAATTTTGCAGGTTCTCGGAATATTCCTGGCTCTTGTCATAGTTATTCCTTTCATGGGTCCTTGGTTAGGCTTGGCAGACTATCGTTCAATGGCTCCAGAACCTGGGCAGCGAGTCGACCTGCCTAACGGGGATCATGTAAATGTCTATCGCCAAGGCTCAGGCAAAGCAGTTGTCTTGATTCACGGACGCCCCGGAACCGGACGCATGATGTTGCCACTTGCTCATGCGTTGGAACGACTCGGCTATTCCACGATTACCTACGACAGGATCGGCTATGGTCATTCAAGTCGACGATCATCGGAGGTCCCGGCCAACCCTACGGAAAATGCGCGGGACCTGCTGCAATTGATTAAGGCATTGGCGTTGGATGATCCATTTATTGTCGGCTACTCCTACGGCGGTGGTGTTGCACTCGAGGCTGCTCGGATGGATTCGAATGCATTCAGCAGACTCACGTTGATCGCAAGCCTCGGCGACAACTCGGAGCGAAGAGCGCCCCCTACGGGTGCTGCTCGTCTACTATTCTCCGTGCCAATGATGCGCTGGATGATGGGCACTGAGTTTATTGCGATGAAAGGGGGCAAAGCAGGAAATGCCGCGTTGTTTTACCCAGCTCCTGCCGACGAGATTTTTCTCAAGCAGGCGTTCGCAGGACTTTCAATGCCCGGGGTGCCCGAAACGTTGATCAGAGAGAGGATGGAGCGCTATCAAAACTTCGATGGATTCCAGCCCGAGGCGACGGTGGCATGCACATTGATCATCCACGGTGTTGACGACAAGGTCGTTCCGGCGAAGGGCGCAAAAGTCCTGAGGGATGCGATATCGGGCTCTGAGCTTCAGCTGCTTGACGACACAGGCCATGCCGTCGTTATCCGACAACCGGGCCGACTTGCGGAGCTTATCGCTGGCCACGATAAAGCGTGTTCCGACTAACGAAAAAAGGGCCTTGGCCAGATCACCTCCGCCGCTGCAAATTCTGTTGACACCGGCCCATATTTATATAACTCTTAGGTTATGGAACACCTGAGTTATACAAGCACCCAACCCAACCTCGACGCCATCTTCTCGGCCCTCGCCGATCCCACACGAAGAGCAATACTCTCCCGCCTCATCGATGGCCAGGCCTCGGTCAACGAGATCGCGGCCCCTTTCAAGATGAGCCAACCGGCCGTCTCAAGACATCTCAAGGTATTGGAGCGCGCCGGCCTGATCGAGCGCGATATCGACCAGCAACGCCGCCCTGCCCGATTGCATGCCCAGAACATGGCCAGCGCGGTGGACTGGCTAAATGATTTTAGAGC
>JAPUIX010000150.1 GCA_027296625.1 Gammaproteobacteria bacterium
TTCTTGCCCGGCATCACCGGCTGGCCGGCGGGATCGTAGGGCTCGTTGCGGTAGTCGGGGACGGCCTTGCCCGTAATCGCCACCGTGATGGATGCGAGCGGGTCCATTTGCGACACGTACCAGTCGCTGCCGCCGGTAACAATCAGCCCGTAATCATGCGCGTCCGCCATGGGCATCAGCCGCGCGAACTGCTCCTCGGTCAGATAAGGCCTGACCAGGCTTTCCATGGTGTCGTCGTGCTGACGCCACAGCATGGTAAAGTTGACGGTGGCGCCCGCCGCCTTGATGCGGGGATAATCGGCGGGGTCGATCAGGTAGCAGTGTATCAGGAAGGGCCGGTCGTTGGGCTTGGCGTTGATTTCCCTCGACGTTTCCAGCGCCGTCAGCACCTTGTCGACGGCGGCGTCGCCGATGGTGTGGGCGTGGACCTGGAAGCCATGTTTTTCGAACAGGGGTATCCACTTGTTCAACTGCTCATCGGTGAAGGCCGGCAGACCCTTGTTGCCGTCCGTATTGAGGTAGGGCTGTTTCACCGCCGCGGTCAAGTTTTCCATCACGCCGTCCACGACCAGCTTCACCTGCATGGCGCGGAGCATCTCGTCGCCGTCGATCCGGCGCGCCAGCAGCGCATCCCAGTCTTCGTCCCACGTTTCCGTCACCACCAGGCTAAGATTGACGCGCGCCGTTAGCAGGCCCTGCTCCCGAAGATATTTCCATGCCTTGTCAAGTTCCGGCGTCTCCCAGGCTTCGCTGATGCTGGTGATGCCGTATTCGCTTGCCTTGCGCATGGCAACCTGAAAAGTTTTCACGGTATCCTCAAAGCTGACCTCGGGAAGGTAGGGTTCGTGCAGATACGCGGCGGTCTCGATCAACAGCCCGGAAGGCTCGCCGTTGGCACGCCGGTGAATGATCCCGCCCACGGGGTCTTTCGTCGAGGCATCGATGCCGACGATTTCCAGCGCCTTGCTGTTAAGCACGGCATGGTGCCAGTCCTTGTCCATCAAGTAAGCCGGGCGATTGGGCGCAATAATATCCAGGTCCTCTTTGTAGAGCTGCTCGTCCGGGTCAGACTGCAGCGACCAGCCGGCGCCCCTGAGCCAGGGGGAGTCACGATCCTGGGCGGCGCACTGTTTGAGCCTGGCCATCAGTTCCTCCTTGGTATACAAGCCGTGAAGATTGCACTCATAAACAAAAACGGAGCCCGTTATGGGATGCATGTGAACGTCGTGGAAGCCGGGCATCAGCATTTTGCCGGCAAGATCGACAACTTTGGTTTCGGCTCCGATATAGCTCTGGACGCCATGATCCGAGCCGACGTAGACAATGGCGTTGCCCCGAACGGCGACGGCTTCGGCCCATGGCCTGTTTTTATCCACGGTATAGACGGCACCCTTCCTGAACACCGTCGTTGCCTTGCCCTGATCGTCCTCGCGGACACAAGCTGCGGTTACCAGAACAACACTCACGATGAAGGAAAGCAGATGCTTCATAAGACTCTTTATCCTCTTAATCGCTATTGCCCGAAGAACTCGCTGTCTGGAGAGATTGGTTTTCAATTTAGATGTGCGCATGAGGTCCTATCGGCCAGATTAACGAATGGCTTCCGCTGTAAAAACCGTTTTACCATCCATAAGGGTCAACAGTACTTTCGCCTCATTAATCTCAGTAACGGGAATCTTAAACAGATTTCGATCGAGCACGATGAGGTCCGCTCTTTTTCCCATTTCAATGGAACCTGTCTTCTCCTCCAATCGCATGATATACGCTGCATTGCGGGTATACATGTCCAACGCTGTAATCAGGTCAATTTCCTCGTTTTTCCCTAAAACCCGTTCCGATTCTTCATGCGGATCCTGCCGTCGCACGGCGGTTTCAATGGCATCTAGCGGATTCAGGGATGTGACATCCCAGTCACTGCCTCCCACAAGAAGCGCCCCAGCTTCTCTCATTCTTCGGACCGGAAAAAATTGTTCCACACGCTCTTTCCCGACGATATCAACGCAAAGATCTACATACTGATCTGGATAGCACCAGAGGCATTGGAAATTGGCGGCGACACTGAGTTCGGCGAAGCGTGGTTGGTCCGCAGGATCTATAAGCTGCAAATGAACAATCTGATGTCGGTTATTGTTGGCACCATTAGCGATAAACGCATTTTCATAAGCATCCAGTGCGATCCTTATCGCGCCATCACCGATGGCGTGAGTGTGGATTTGTAAGCCCATGTCATCTAATTTCTGATAGAGCAAATTAAGCTTGTCGGGTTCATAAAACGGAGGAGAATTACTGCCATCAATATAGGGCTCGATCATGGTCGAGGTTTGGGTCTCAATTACTCCATCGATGTAGACTTTTACGGAATCAGTATTAATGTATTTACCCCTAAAATGGTCGCGCTTTGCCAATAGCTCAAATATCTCTGACCCGACACCAGCCGGAGAATCATTAATAGGAGATAAAGAAAGGGTAACGCGAGCAGTTAAATCACCGCGCTCTTCAACGGATTTGTACAGCGCGGCATTGTCTTCATCAACACCCGGTTCGATGTAGGCTGTGATTCCAAATTCATTTGCCTGTCGGAGACCGTTTAGCAAGCCCTGATAGCGTTCCTCATTTGTCCTTTCGGGGAGCCATTTTTCAACGAGTAACACTGCCGCATTGCGCAAGGTTCCAGTTGGCTGACCTGTAGAGGGATCGCGGACAATAACGCCTTGTGCTGGGTCTGGCGTAGTTGACGTAATACCAGCGATTTCGAGGGCCCGCGTGCTTACCCAAGCGTTGTGCCCAAAGGCATCATGAAAAAGCACCGGCCGGCCGGAGAAGATTTCATCAAGCATACTGCTAGAAGGGTTACCTTCAGGAAACGCCGCTAACTCCCAACCGCCACCGACAACCCATTCGTCAGGCCCATATTTTCGGGCGCTGGCGCACGCGCTTAGCTGCTGTCTGATCTCTGATATCGTTTGTGCGCCGTTTATATTGCACCCAAGTTCTACTGTACCACCATACCTAACGTGTGCATGGCCGTCGTGGAAGCCGGGCATTAGCATTTTACCCTCGAGGTCTACAACCTTGGTCCTGCTGCCAATCAATGCCTGAGCATCCTCGTTGGTGCCCACAAATATAATGTCCCCATTATTAATCGCGACAGCCGCTGCCCAGGTTCTGTTATCATCGGCCGTGTAGACCCCACCATTCACGAACACCCTATCTGCCCCGGGCGGCTCTGGCGCATTACATGCAGCGACTAGAAGGCAAAAAGCAGTGAGATTTGTAAAGCGGAGGGTGGTTTTGGTCATTGTGTTGGCGTCCTCGTGTTTGGCGGATAGGAAGTTCAAAGGCCCATTATCCGGGATTTCCCAGATAACCTCCAGGCGATCTTCGAACAAGAGATCCGGCCGAAACTGGGAAGCGTCTCAT
>JAPUIX010000151.1 GCA_027296625.1 Gammaproteobacteria bacterium
ACCACCCGACATCTCCACTTAATGATGTAATCGCATCGAACTATTTAGAAGTTTGCAATCCAGCGTTGCCTACAGCAACTCAAAGACAGTCCTTATCTCACCCGTTACTGTCCCTCGATGATTTGTAATCTTTGGTCGGACATATCGTTCTAGCGCCGCATGTTTAAGGCCTCTCAAAAGCCGTAACTGTCTTAGGACCTCTACGGTAACTGCCCCCAGGACGCGAGGCCCACCATCGACGATTTTAATTGCGACGCCAATGCCTCGGCTGCGTACGCCGATGCACTGGACGGCTTCCGCCCCTCCCTTTGACACCCACTTTTCCTTGCCCTCCTTCGTCAAGGCGAGATCAAGGCGCTTTGTTCCTGACACCATCTCTGGATATGCGGACATGGCACTGTAAATGACACTATGTGCATGCCCGTAAGCGCGATCCGTTCGCTGATCAGCCAACCGTGCGTAGGCATACGCCACATCTCTCAGGGGAAGGGCGAAGTTCGGTACGCCGCAACCATCAACACCTATCTCCATCGCCGACGGCGCAACTTCTGAATAATGCGAGACCGCGCTCCAGATAAGCTGTTGGACAGGATGAGACAGCTCGACGTAGCCGTTGATGGGCGTGCCGTTGAGTTTGCAAAGTGCCAGCATGCCCGCATGTTTGCCTGAGCAATTGTTATGCAGCGCGGTGAAGACAGCGTCGCCCGGCGGTTGCTTTCCCCGTGCTTCATAGTGAAGGGGCGTATGGATACCGCACTTGAGATCCTTTGCACTGCAACCGACCTTCTTCAAAATACTCTCAACAGCTTTTACGTGCCGCGGTTCACCCGAATGACTGCTACAAATCACTGCAATCTCTCTGCGTGTCAGTTGTAGTGCTCCGAATCCTTCATGAGCAACAAGTGGCACAGCTTGAAAAGGTTTGCACGCCGAACGCGTGAATGTTAACCAGTCTGAGCTCCCCGCACGATGGATCAGGTTACCGTGACGATCCACCACGGCAACGGACCCGTAATGCACGCTTTCTGTGGCTTCACCACGAGTGACAACCGCCAACGGCACGTGCTTTGAAACCTCAGGGTCTAAGGATTTCCTCAGCATGTATTCTGACCACTTAGCGCTGCTGCGAGCCAGGCTCAGGCACTTTCATGTCCAGCCATTGATAGAGATCCATCACATGCCGCGCGTTCGCACCCAGATCGCCCTTGCCTACCCGGGAGCTTGATCGGACATACACGGCACTTTTACCATCGGGACGGGGCTGCACGCGTATCACGACATCGTCCTTGAATCGCCAGAGCCGCGTCACCACCATCGCATTAATCGTCTTGGTCCTGGGACTCACACTCAAAACTTTCCAGCCGAGTGCATCAATTGCTCCAACCACTAGTCCGTACATCGCGTCCGCGTTCATCGCATAGGAGCGCAGGCGTAATTCGGGAAGGATATTGTGTTCCGTGGTCTCGGCGACATTCGTCGTCATGTAAGTGAAAAGCCGGTCTCTCAAGCCCGGCGGCACGGACAACGGCAAGCGATTGGCGATCAGACCGCCCACAACAAGCAGGACGCCGACCAATCCTACCGATACAGCGACGTACATCAACAGCTTAAACATACGGATACGCTAGTCACCGACCTCTCAATGGCTGGATCACTCACTGTGAGCCTGCGGATGATAGCAACCATAAAGGAGCCTCATTGTCCATCTACGCTATCCATCGACCAAGATGCTAGGATAATAGAAGACCTTCCGGCCATGAAAACCGCACCAAACACGCCAATTTTTATCAAGGCAATTACCGTCGACCTTGACGGTACGCTCTGGGATAACGAGCCTGTGCTGGCTAACGCCGACTGTCAATTGCACGACTGGTTCAAGGCACATTACCCGTTACTAGCTGAGAAGTTTTCAATTGAAAACCTCCGTGCGCTCCGCGATGACCTTGCAGACGGTGATCCCCGGCTCCGTTATGACATGACGGCGCTTCGGAAAGCAACCCTTCGGATCGCAGTCGAGGAGGCCGGTTACGGAGCGGGCGTGGCCGAGGAAGCATACAGCATATTCATGAGTCACAGGAACCAGGTGGAGCTGTACGATGACGTGCTCCCGGTGTTGGAGCGCCTCAGCACCTCTTATACGCTCTGTTCACTCACCAATGGCAATGCCGACGTCGACGAGGTTGAGCCTCGGGCATGTCTTTCATATTTCGCTTTGGACAAGCAAGGTTAATGCTGCGAAACCCGGCCCCGATATGTTCAGAGAAGCATGCCGGCGCGCGGGGGCACGCCCTGCGGAGACGGTGCATGTGGGCGATGAACCGGAGACAGATATTGTCGGCGCGCTGGCCGCTGGCCTTAAAACCGTGTGGATAAACCGCCACAGCCGCACCTGGACACATGCACAATCACCGCATGCGGAGATCCCTTCCCTGTGGGAACTGGAAACCCTACTGGCATCGTGGCAGAGCGCGAGTAGCTAACATGGTTGTAAAAACTTTCTTCCCGATTGCATTTCTGTTGATGTTCGTATTCCTTACAGCCTGCGGCCCAAGCATCAATCAGGAGAATTTTGATCGCATTCAACCTGGGATGGCAGAGATGGAAGTCCTCAATATCCTTGGTGAACCAACAGAGTCATCAAGTATGGCCATCGGCACGCTGTCGGGGACCACATCAACATGGGAAGACGAGAAAGGAAAGATCACCATTCAGTTCGTTAATGGAAAAGTCAAAGTCAAGAATTTTAAGAAATATAAGGATGCTTCTTCGTGACTCCAAGCGAAGCAACGCACAGACACAATAGGAATTGTCATTCGGCGCTTCTGCTAAATAGATCTATCCCGGTTTTTTATCACTGCTCCGAGACGAGGCGAGCGAGGATAAGACCGTGGAAGGAATCCCCGCCAGCACCCCGGAATAACCAACCCACGTGCTCGCCGCAGTTACCGCAGACCGCCACCTGCCAGCGGTAACCCGGGAACCAGGTGTACTCGTCCGTCGCGGGCCCGACATGACCACATCCCGACGCCTGGCGGAAACAACCGATGTGATAAGTAATGCCGTGTGGATTGGTATGGGTGTGCTCGTGGGAGCCGCTGACGGAAAAAACCTGGTCCTGAGTGGTGATTACATTGCCACAGGCACTACACAAAAGCCGGCGCCCCTTTCCTGTATCTTCTTCTTTCTCTTCAATCTCAATGAGCGCCTCGAGTTCGTCCTTCCCCCGGATATCGAAGAGCTGTAACACGCCTGCAGAACTCATATCAGCCTCATGCTCCAACCCGCTAAATCTACCTCACACCAACATTCTAATACCCACGATTGCCACGACAACGGCGAATAAACGCTGGAGTAACGGAACCGGCAAGGTGTGCGCAAGCCTTGCACCTAGCGGGGCAGAAAGGACGCTCGTGGCAGCGATCGCTACCACCGCGGGCCAGTAGACATAGCCAGTGCTTCCGGCGGGCAACGTTTCCTGGCCCCAGCTCACCGCAACCAGACCTGCCGTGCCCACAAGGGCGATGGGCACACCAATTGCGGCCGAAGTCGCCACAGCTTTACGAATGTTGACGTTGCACCATAGGAGAAAGGGCACCGTGAACGTCCCCCCGCCGATACCGAGCAGGGTGGAAAACGTACCAATGCCTGTGCCTGTGGACACCATGCCGACTGGTCCAGGTAGCTCGCGCTGCGGTGACGGACTCGCCACCAGGATTAGCTGGGTTGCCACGAACAACTGGAAGATCCCAAAAAAAATGCGCAGCACGTCGCTGGCAAGATGATCGGCTAATGCGGCACCCAGCACCGCGCCCAGGGCCACACCTGGTGCGAGCAGGTAGACGCTCTGCCACAACACCGCACCCCTTCGGTGATGGGCATAGGTCGAGGATAGCGCCGTAAAGATTATGGTCGCCAAAGAACTTGCCACTGCCATGTGCATGAGCCATTCAGCCGGATAGCCCTGCCACAGAAACAGAAAATAGAGTACCGGGACAATAACAAGCCCCCCGCCGATACCAAATAGTCCCGCCAACACGCCGGCAAGCGCACCGAGCAAGAGATAAAGGGTCAGGATTTCAAGAATACCGGGAGACGGCATGAAATTACGATATCATCCATAAAGCACATAGATTGCCTCGTTCTGGGCCATTGTACACAAGCCATTGCGAAAATTTGCCCATTAGCGCGACAGTACGGAAAGTTTCTGATGTGACGGGCTAAGAGAGCGTGGAGTCCGCTTCAATCAGCTGCGGATGCTCCCCGTGGGTACAGCACGGAATGCCGGCAACTTTTAACGAATCGATCAGTCTCAAGCTAGCGCTCACAGCCAACGGTTATGCAGATTCGAACAATAGGCATCCTCGGTGGTACAGGTTTTGTAGGTTCCCACCTTGTAAACCGCCTAACAAAAGACGGCTACCAGCTCCGCGTATTAACCCGTTCCCGGGAGCGACACCGAAACCTTTGGGTTTTGCCGACGCTGCAGCTCATCGAAGCGGATGTACATGACCCATTCCAGCTGAAGCAGCACCTTGATGGCTGCGACGCCGTTATCAATCTGGTGGCGATCCTGAACGAACGACGTCACGACGGAATCGGGTTCCGTCATGTGCATGTGGATCTGCCGCGGAAGATCATCGACGTCTGCAGGGAAAACAGGATAAAACGCCTTCTGCATATGAGCGCTCTTAATGCCGATGCAGAAAGTGGCCCAAGTTTCTATCTGCGCACCAAAGGCGAGGCAGAAGAGCTGGTGCACGAGGCGGCCGATGATAACCTAAAGGTGACAAGTTTCAGGCCTTCTGTGATCTTCGGTCCGGAAGACGACTTCTTCAATCGATTCGCCAAGCTCCTGAAGCTTACACCGATCTTCTTTCCGCTGGCCTGCCCCAATGCGCGCTTTGCGCCGGTGTATGTCGGGGACGTGACTGAGGCCATCGCGGGAATGATCGACACGCCCGGTAGCTTTGGCAAACGCTATAACCTTTGCGGCCCGCGCACGTACACATTGCGCGAGCTCGTCGAATACACGGCCAGTACATTACGCTTGCACCGCATCGTGATTCCTCTGAACGACCGTCTGTCCCGCATGCAGGCACGAACCTTGGAGTTTGTCCCGGGCAAACCCTTCTCAAGGGATAACTACCTTTCCATGCAGGTGGACAGCGTATGTCGCGGCAATGATCTTGAAGCGCTTGGAATCACGCCGGCGGCCCTGGAGGCGGTGGTGCCCCGCTATCTCACTGGCCGCTCCCAGGAAGCCCGTTTCCAGCGCTTTCGCAGCAGGGCAAGACGCAGTTGAAGATCTACCAGGTCGGCGGTGCCGTTCGCGATAAGCTGCTTGGGAAACCCGTGAAAGATCGGGACTGGGTGGTCGTGGGCGCGACCCCTGAGGAAATGGACGCCCTGGGTTATCAGCCCGTTGGCAAGGATTTCCCGGTTTTTCTTCATCCCGAAACCTACGAGGAGTATGCCCTGGCTCGCACCGAGCGCAAGACGGGCCCCGGGTACAAGGGCTTCGCCGTCCACTACGCCCCGGACGTCACCCTTGAAGACGATCTTGCGCGCCGTGACCTCACCATTAACGCCATGGCAGAGGACAGCGATGGGCGGCTCATCGACCCCTTTGGCGGACGCACCGATCTTGAAAACAAGATCCTGCGGCACGTCTCACCGGCCTTCATTGAGGACCCTTTACGGGTGCTGCGCGTGGCGCGATTTGCCACGCGCCTAGACTTTCAAATTGCGGACGAGACCCTTGCACTTATGCGCCAGATAGTGGAATCCGGTGAACTTGATCACCTGGTAGCGGAGCGCGTCTGGTCCGAGCTTGAACGCGCGCTCGGTGAAGCCCGCCCCGTGCGTTTTGTTGGGGTACTTAGAGACTGTGGCGCGTTAGAAACGCTCTTCCCGGATATCGAACGGCTGTTCGGTGTGCCCCAGCCACCCGAACACCACCCGGAAGTAGATACGGGAGTACATACGATGCTGGTGCTCGAACAGGCTGCGCGGCTTTCCAACGACAGACAGATCCGCTTTGCCGCACTCACCCATGATCTCGGCAAGGGCACCACGCCACCAGCTGAATGGCCGAAGCATACGGGGCATGAAGAACGCAGTGCGGAACTAATTCGCTTACTCTGCAAGCGCTACCGCATTCCGAACGCCTATCGGGACCTCGCCTTACTGGTTGCGCGATACCACGGGCGCTGTCACAGGGCGGCGGAGCTTCGCCCTGCGACCATGCTAAAGGCCCTGAAAGCGCTGGATGCATTTCGCAACCCGCAGCGCTTCGCGCAGTTTCTCCTGGCGTGCGAGGCGGATGCACGCGGACGCAAAGGCCTGGAAGAAAGAGACTACCCACAGGTGGAGATCTTTCGTAAAGCCTACATTGCTGCTTCAGAAGTCAATATCGATGCACTTGTGAGTGCGGGCTTGACGGGTAGGAAGATGGCAAGCGAGATCGAGCGTCTGCAAATCGAGGCAATTAAACAGGCGTCATCACCAAAGCCTTAATCGGATGCCGTGCGTACTGTCTGTTTACAGTATTATTGCGAACAGCACCAAGCCGAATGCAACCCTGTAAATCACGTATGGCAGCATGCCGGTGCGGTCAAGAAATTTAATAAAGAAATGAATCGTCAGATAGGCGCTAGCAAAAGCAATCAGCGTGATCAACGAAAATACCACGGGGTCTGATTGACTCTTTAGCGAGTACAGCTTGTAAATTTCATAGGCGCTTGCAAGCGCGATAATCGGTATGGCAAGCATAAAAGAAAAACGCGCCGCCGCCTGCCTTGTCAGCCCAAGCATCAAGCCCGCCGTCATTGTGATGCCTGCACGCGAAGTGCCGGGTACGAGAGCAAGCGCCTGCATGAGCCCAATGAGCAACGCATCCTTCAGTGTCACCGTATCTTCATCGCGGACCCTGCTCCCCTTGACATCAGCCAGCCAGAGAATGCCGCCGAAGACGATCGTCGTAGAAGCAATGATCAACGGGTCCCGGAATACGTTATCGGCGAAATCGTGCAACAGATAACCCAACACGGCCGCCGGGACGGTGGCGAGCAAGACAAGCCCAATTAAGCGGCGTTCTGGTGTTGCTGCCCTGCTCGCGTCACTGCCTGCTAGCGCCACTAAGCTTCCACGGATCTGTTTACGGAAGTAAATAATGACAGCGAGCAGCGTGCCAAGGTGGGCGGCGATATCATTGCCCAAGCCCTGATCCTCCCAGCCAACGAGATGCGGCAGGAGGGCCAGATGTGCGGAGCTGGAGATGGGTAGAAACTCCGTGATGCCCTGGATCAGGCCAAGGATGATTATCTGTTCAAGACTCACGGCAGCGTCCCTGACAACCGGTGTTCTTCTACCTTTCCCACGCTGCTGACGTTACAGCTTAGCGCGGTGATCCTGCACCGCGAAGCCTCGCAAGGGCATGTCTGAATTTTTCGCCAAGGCGATCACCTTAAAGCGTTCCCCCATCTCGCTCGGCAGAGTCAGTAACTTTACCTGTCGAGTAAGTTCCACAGCAGTACGGGTATCGCTCGGATCCGACGCCGTGAGCAGTTCATCGAGTCCACAGCCAAGTAAGAAGTGCGCTTGAGGTGTGAAACCCTGAACATCCAATCCAGCAGCGACCCCTGCTTCGGCGACGGCGGAAAAATCCACCCATGCGGTGATGTCCTGAAGACCAACAAAACGGAAGGGATCGGCATGGGCCCTGTGACGGTAGTGGCAAAGTAAGGTCCCCTCAGTACGTTGCGGATGATAGTACTCACGGCACGGGTAACCGTAATCGACAAAGAGGATCACCCCGACACTCAGCGCTTCAGCAATACCCCCGAGCCACATCGGCAAATTCAAGTTGAACTCGGTCGTGTAGCCATCCGGCAATCCGTGCAGCAGCTCGCCAAGATGTTGTTCGAAGGCACAAGCTAGCCCAGGTTCCGGTCCTTGCGCGAGCCACCTAAAGCCACCCGATTTGACCGACACACAGAGCTCTTGGATCCCGGCTGAATTAACCCGCAACCGGTGCACAGGCAAGGCGTCGAGCAACTCTGTGCCCAGGATCACCCCCCTCAGAGGGTCCCGCGGCAGGGAATCAAGCCAGCGGATCTGCCCCGAGAGGTGTGGGGCGCGTTCACCAATCACCGCCTTTTGCCGCGCCCTTAGGTCCCCACTGACCTCAAGAATAAGGTATTGCTTCGGCAGCGAGCCGAGCCTCTCAAGCTCAAGGAGTACGTCGGTTGCCATCGCACCGCTGCCCGCACCGAGCTCGAGAATACTCCCATCGTCGAGCGACTGTAGTACCTGCTGACACTGATGCGCCAGGCAGCGCGAAAAGAGTGGTGAAATTTCCGGCGCAGTGACGAAGTCGCCAAGGAAGCCGATCTTTTCAGAGCCCGCGCTATAGTACCCGAGGCCAGGCTCATACAGCGCCATCTCCATATAGCGCGCGAAACTTATCCTTCCGCCGTGGGAATCGATCTCGTCTTTTATTACTTGGACAAGGTGCTGACTGTGTGCCAACGCGTCACGATCCGGTTCCTGAAAATCGCCAAAAATATCAAAAAGCATGTTTTCCGCCATTGCCGGGCGCTTCATGAGACACAGGCTGTTACGGCACCGAACAGTGTCGCTGCGCTAAGGAAAGAAAGGATGCGCTTAAAGGCATGGATTGAATCATGGCGCCGCCAGGACATTCTTTTCCGCATCGGGTTTCAGCAACCAGTAGAGCGCGTAGGTCACCAGTATTGTGAACACGCCCGAAAAGATGACGTCACTCAAAAAGTGCGCCCCCTTCCCGATGCGCATAAGCCCAATCAGGCTTCCCAACGTTACTGCGCCGGCAATATAGAGCTTACGCCGTCTCCTCGCGAGCAACGCAAATGCGAGTGTCACAAACCCGATCGAGCAATCCCCACAGACGAAGGAACAATTTGTGTCGCACTGATCCGAAATGACAAATGCGGGCGTAAATTGTATATCGCCACCGAATTCACTGATGATAGCTGGCCTGGGTCGGCCGAAATGATCTTTAAAGATGACGTTTACAACCAAACCCAGGCCTAACACAAATGCGAGAAGTAGAAATACTAATGTGCGTTGGTGCGGAAGATATGCACCAAGTTTGCTGGATAGCCAAGAAAAGGCAAGAAAGATGAACAGCACAAACGCGATAATACACCCCAATTTACTAATCACGATGTGAAGAAAATCGAAAAAATGATTATTGAAAAGAATCACCCTTTCCCGGATTATAAAAGAGGCCAGAGAAATCGATATCCTATTCCGGAAACAAGATAAAGATCAAAGCGGCAGCGAGTGATCCTCCTAAAAACAGACGCATTTCTTATTCATTTTCTTTGTAGGTCGTCAAGAAATCGACATAATATCTACAATAAGGCCAGAAAGAGCATGGACTAATCTACCGTGCAGCATCATACAGGACCGCTTGAAAACACGACAGCGCTTATAACGGGCGGGGCTCGGCGGATCGGCGCGGAGATCACGCGGGGTCTGCACGGCGCCGGCATGAATGTGGTAATTCATTATCGATCCTCAAAGGATGAAGCAACCGCTCTTCAGAAAGAACTCAATAAGGCACGTAACGGGTCAGCACATCTGTTGCAGGCCGACCTCCTTGCGCTCGACACACTGCAGGGTCTTTGCGAACAAGCCCACGGCGTCTGGGGCCGTCTTGACGCCCTAATCAATAACGCCTCAGCGTTTTATCCAACGCCAGTGAATGAGGCGACAGAGGCTGACTGGAATGAGATTGTCGGGGTCAATCTCAAAGTGCCGTTCTTTCTGGCGCAATGCGCCATACCTTATTTGCGGGAGGTCCGCGGCACAATTATTAATATCGCGGACATTCATGCAGAGCGCCCATTGAAAGACTACGTGCTCTATAGCACCGCAAAGGCGGGCCTGATTATGTTGACCAAAGCATTAGCAAAGGATCTCGCGCCCGATATTCGAGTGAATGGCATTTCGCCAGGCGCTTTCATATGGCCTGAGGGCATCAGTGAGGCTGCAAAAACGCAGATTGTTTCCAGAACGTTGCTGAAACGTCAGGGGCGGCCGTCTGAGCTTGCAAGCGCCGTGGTGTTTCTCATCCGTGACGCGGATTATATAACCGGCCAAGTAATCACCATAGACGGCGGTCAGACGCTGACACCTTAGGACACAGGCGGCTCATTCTCTGCCGCCCTGCTGATTGACAAGCGTGGGATTATCTAATCACGAAGCAGGAAACAACAATGCTTCTCAAAGGCTACTTGAAATCGGGCAGCTCGCCATCCAGCCACCACTTTCTCCCTTCTTCTTGATACCACCAGACTTGTTTGTCTGTTAACTTCCTTATGATCGCGTCGTCCTCATGATAGTAGCTGAACTCGACCGTCATCAATGATTCTGTTTGATCCGACGTCACAACGCTCTCTGTCATCACGTAGGACGTCACCCGGATTTTCTTGAGATATTCAATATCAATTGCTTCACGCTCACCGTTTCTAATATTCAGATGACCAGCAGCCTCATTGTATCGACCCCACCGCAATGCGGCCCAGTACTCATAGGTCGTGTACTGAAGATTGTCCAAGCGGTCTTTCTTTTCGAGCCCGCCACAGCTCAGCATCATGGCGCACAAAACGCACGCCGCAACGCATCTGGTCCAATGTATCCACCAATCGGAACATCCGCTCGGTACATCTTTCATCCTGCTACTCCGAATACTTGGAACTGTTCCCAAGGTAGTTAACCGCTTCACTCACCTCAGGCGTTTCCGTATAGAAAAGAGCACTTGCATCAACGCCGTTTGATTTGGTAGCACTGATTATCCCATTGCCCGGCCCATGCGCGTTAAGCCATGGAATAACGACGAACGCGAAAAGAGCAAGCGCCAGAACACCTCCAATCAACGCCGCCCAGGGACGAAGCCGGTCAGGGGTGAAATGTATTTCACTAACTCTTACCACCTGTTCCCACCATTCATTCCGATTTCGTTTATCCCTACAAAGACATTAAATCTGAGCAGTGATTTCCGGGAATACCACGAAAAACATAAGGTATGCCATGAGCAACGTTAGTGTCAGATTAAACGCTTGGCCACAGAGATAGAGGATAATCGGTTTGCCGCCCTTGAAATATTTTGCCAGCTGACGGAAATCTGTAGCGAGTCCGATGCTGACAAATGCCAAGCAGAACAACCATCCACGCCACACCCTGGTCCAGCCGCCGATCACTCCATTACTGATCATGGCAGCGCCTCTATCGCTCCCCATAGTGTCGTAGATAAGCGAGCATAATATCGATGCGACGATAAACCCTAGAACGAATTTAGGAAAGCGATACCAGATTTCCATTGCGCTGGGTTTCGCACCAGTCCGATCGCGCTCCACCTTTGTGACCCAGTACAGCGCAACTCCAAAGGCGATCACGCCGATCAGGATATTTTGGATCATCTTCACCGTAGCGGCCACATACAGCGCTTGATCGCCCAAGAACGCGCCCGCAGCCGCTACTGCGCCGGTAGCATCAATCGTGCCGCCCATCCAGGCACCCCCCAAAACGTGGTCCATACCAACAGCCTCAATGAAATTTGGCATTACGATCATCATGATCGATGTAAATATCAGAGAAATGCCAACTGCGAGCGTCAACTCTTCCTTCTTTGCCCGACTCGCAGCAGCTGTAGCAATGGCGGCCGATACACCGCATACCGACATATCTGCAGACAACGTGATGTTCAAGGTTTTCGACGGCATTTTCACAATCCGTTGTCCAAACCAGTAAGTCGTAATCAATACGATAGGCGTCACCACCCAGGCAACAAAGATCCCTGGGATCCCAATAGTCAAGATCCGCCCAAACAGGATCTCAGCTCCAAGCAATACCAAACCGGTTTTAATATAAAACTCTGTTCGCACCGCCGGCACGGCCCACTTGGGGGTACCGACGGTGTTACTTATCAATAAGCCGAGCATGATAGCCCAAGCTGCGTACCCAAATCCCGATGCCTTTATGTCAGCCTGGGCGGCGATGAAAAAGGCCAATACCGCGAGGAAGTAAACAAAGGCAAAACCTTTCGCAAAGGCCAATCCGTTGCCGCTTATTACTTGGACGCCAATCGCGAACAAAACACATATGCCGACGCCCGATGCGATCAGGTAGCCGATTTGATTGTAGGCCTTCACCTTGGCGCTCTTCTTCGCCTTTGCGTCCTTGCGTTTCTGTATGCGATAGTCCGGAATGGCCGCGTCAGCTGCGCTATTTAACTCAGCGTTTTCAAAGTGCGCAGCGCGCGCCACATCTTCGGCCCGCTGTACTTTCGCCTCAAGTTTCAATGTTTTCTCGTGTACGGCGTCATATTTACGAGCAGATACGTCGGATCGTGCAGCCGCTTGATTCTCGGTGAGTAGGAATGCATCTAAAGGATTGGACATCCACTGATGCGGTTTCCCGATCCACTTCTTGATCGCCTTGGCATAAGGCTCGTTCGTGGCTTTAAGCTTATGCTTTGCATCATTCGCCTCATACCACGCGAGCGTGTGAAATGGCGCGATCCCAGCTTCTCTTTGCATCGTGGCGTTGGTACTTGCGATTTTTTCTTCCAATTGCTTGGGGGGATTCGGCAGAAAAATAGCCAACCCGACGATGATCAAGAAAAAGCCAATCCAAATGGCCCAGTAATCTTCCGCCCGCCACAGATCACTCCACGGCGCTGGATTTCGCGTAACACTGGCGGACTGGCCTGGATCGTCTTCAGACGTCACTGTGATCCCCAGTATGATTCAAACTGACGAATGGCGTGTCGACCGGCCAGAGTTTCTGCCCGGTCTTGTCGAATGTATGCCATAAATCGGCAAATCGCTTGCGGTTCACGGGATGGCGCATGTCGCCTGCGATTTCCGCCAGCGGACAGAGTACGAAGGCATAACGGATAATGTCCCCCCGAGGCAATTCAAGACCATCTTCATTCACCACGAGATCGTCGTATAACAACAAATCGAGGTCTACGTTACGCGGAGCGTGCCGACACTCATGACGCTTGCGGTCAAAGCGATCTTCAATCGCACGCAGGGCATCGACGATGGAATTCGGTGTGAGATCGGTGTTGAAACCTACCACCAAGTTATAAAAGTTGTCCCCGTTCAGCCCCACTGGCCTGGTTTCATACACTGTCGAAAGCTCTAAGGGCCCAAAACAATTTGACAGTGATGCGATCCCCTTACGGATATGTATTTCCGGGTCAATGTTACTGCCAATGCCTATGTACACTTGCGCCATGTTACTCACGGCTCCCGCGTTCAATTACCACGCCCACATCACGGACACCACGGAGCGCGCCCTGTTTGTTAACGCGCAGACGCAACCATGGGACGCCGAATTCATTAACGAGCATTTCAGCAGTACGCTCTGCGAGGGTTTCCACAAGCTGGAACTCACTCTCACCGACGAAGGCCATCAAGCGTTTCGCCACCGTCTTATAATTCAGGGTATCTTCTACGGAATCGCTGGTTGCCGCCTTGCCTATGTCGGTACCGATGTCGACGTCCAACACCACCGTTTGTTTGACACGGCGTTCCCATTCATTGACCCCGATGATTGTCTCGATACGGAGATCGCGGAGATAGATAATATCCATGTTTTCAGACGCTGGCGGATTGTGCCCGAGTCAGCTCTTCATTGCGTAGCACAAGATCCATTAATGGTGCCCCACTAAAACCGAAATGCCCTTGACCTGTCAAGCACACCCGATTCCAATATGCTCATGCTGCAAAACATTTTGCTGGTTACATTTGCCTATCTGATTGGCTCAGTTGCCTCGGCTATCGTCGTGTGCAGGCTAATGGGACTACCCGATCCGCGCACGAAAGGATCGCGCAATCCAGGCGCTTCGAACGTCTTGCGGGTCTATGGAAAAAACGTCGCGGCATGGACGCTTGCCGGTGATATGTTGAAGGGTTTCTTACCACTGCTCATCGGCCGGGTGTTCCACGCCTCTGATTTGATACTTGCATTCATGGGCCTTGCAGCGTTTCTCGGACACCTTTACCCAGTATTCTTCGGCTTTAAGGGAGGAAAGGGTGTCGCGACGCTGATCGGCGTTTTGTTCGGCATGGCATGGCCTTTAGGTTTGGTCTTTGTGCTCACGTGGCTGCTCGTAGCCGCAGCCTTTCAATATGCATCGCTCGCGGCACTGGTCGCCGCCGCGCTCGTGCCGATATACACGGCGTTCCTGCTCCCGGCACTACCCTATCTCATCGTCAACAGTGCCATCGCAGCCCTGTTGGCATGGCGTCACCGCTCCAATATGCGCAAGCTTCTGGATGGGACCGAGGACAAGATAAGTTTTAACAAAACCTAGAATCCATAGATCCTGCCATTGAAACGCCGAGCGCGTGGTTCACTCGACGATCGGCCCAAGGGTTTCCATGGGCCAGCGAGGTTGTGCACTAAAAGCCAGCGGTTCCCGCAACCCAGCCGCCAACCGTCGGTAACCCGCGTATGCGATCATTGCCCCATTATCAGTACAAAACTCCGGACGCGGGTAATAAACCGTCGCGCCCTCCTCTTCGGCGAGCTCAGCAAGTCGTCCACGCAACTCCTCGTTAGCGCTCACGCCGCCTGCTGCGACCAGGGACTTTAGACCTGTCTCCGAGAGCGCTCTGCGACACTTGATCACCAGGGTATCGATGACGGCATCCACGAATGCCCGGGCGATGTCTGCACGGCTCTGCGAGTCATCGCCCGCTTCCTTCAGCGCATTAATGGCAGCTGTCTTGAGTCCGCTGAAGCTAAAATCGAGTCCTGGACGATCGGTCATGGGGCGCGGGAAGCGAAAACGTTCTGAACGGCCGCTCTTAGCCAGTTCCGCCAACGGAGGTCCTCCTGGAAAACCAAGGCCAAGCAATTTTGCCGTCTTGTCGAACGCCTCGCCTGCAGCGTCATCCACAGATTCGCCCAGCATGTCGTAGCCGCCCACGCCATTTACGCGCACCAGTTGCGTATGACCACCAGACACCAATAATGCAATAAAAGGAAATGCCGGAGGATTCTCCTCCAGCATTGGGGCAAGCAAATGTCCTTCCATGTGATGCACACCGACTGCCGGTACATCCCAAGCATAGGCGAGGCTACGACCAATGGAGGCGCCAACCAGCAATGCACCAATCAGTCCTGGACCCGCGGTATAGGCAATACCGTCAATATCGCGTGCTTGAAGCTTCGACTCCAACAACACAACCTTGATGAGAGGCAAGGTCTTTAGGACATGGTCCCTGGACGCAAGCTCAGGCACAACACCACCAAATTGGGCATGCACACGCTGGCTATATAGGGCGTGCGAAAGTAATCCGGCTTGAGAGTCGAAAATCGCGACACCAGTTTCATCGCAGGAAGTTTCTATTCCAAGTACGCGCATGTCTCACCAATCGCAACGTTAGCTGGCTTGGTAGCTTTGATGCATGGGAAATAAGTGTGTATAATCGCCCGTTTATTTTGCCCTATAGTGAGCCAAACGGAAAATCCAAGTTTATGCCGTCGATCAAGGTAAGAGACAACGAACCCTTTGACATCGCGCTCCGGCGGTTCAAGCGCGCTTGCGAGAAGGCGGGTATTCTAGCTGAAGTACATCGACGCGAATCCTACGAAAAACCAACGCAGCTGCGCAAGCGTAAGGCTGCAGCCGCGGTTAAGCGTTGGCAAAAGAAACTATCAAAACAGCAGGCTCGGCGTGCGCGCCCATACTGACCTCCACCGTTCTTCACTCCTTAACACTCGGCACATCACTTGAATGTCACAGACACTCAAGCAACAGCTTGACGAAGACATCAAGGCGGCAATGCGAGCCAGGGACAAGCAACGTCTTGGGATCTTAAGACTGATTCTAGCTGCCATTAAACAAAAGGAGATTGATGAGCAGGTGTCGCTCGATGACGCAGGTGTGTTGGCGGTCCTCGATAAACTGGCACGCCAGCACCGGGAGTCCATTAAACATTTCGAGAATGCCGAACGCCAGGACCTTGTGGCCACGGAAACGTACGAGCTACAGGTCGTCAAGGAGTACCTGCCGGCACCCTTGTCAGACGCCGAGATTGACACCTTGATCGACGCCGCGATCGCGGACACCGGGGCCGCTTCCATGAAGGACATGGGAAAGGTCATGGGCGTTCTGAAACCAGCGTTGCAGGGCCGCGCCGACATGGGGGCCGTGAGCGGCCGCGTCAAACAACGGCTGAACTGAGGATAGGATCCTCCCAGACGAATTGTTGCCCTGACCGCCCCTGTCCCGGGCGGCCTGTCCTGATACCCTCTTGATAATAATGCAATTATTGGTATGCCAGGACACCCCTGGCCAAACCGCTGTAATTCGAGAGCGTCCCCGCTATACTCCCACAATCGAGACGCACTCACCCATGGCCGGCCAGATCCCCCAAGAATTTATTCAAGAGCTCCTCAGCCGGTTCGACATCATTGACGTCATTGACGAGCGCCTGCCACTGCGCAAAGTGGGGCGCAACCATCAAGCGCTGTGCCCATTTCACGAGGAAAAGACAGCGTCGTTCACCGTCAGCCAGGAGAAGCAGTTTTATTACTGCTTCGGCTGCGGCACGAACGGTTCCGCCATCAGTTTTCTGATGGAGTTCGCTCATATGGGGTTTCTCGACGCCGTTCAGGAACTGGCAGACCGGGCAGGTCTTGAGATCCCGCAGAAGTCTGGGACCTTCAGGCGCGGCGAAGACCACACCGCGCTCTACGAACTGCTTAAAACCGTAGCGAACTATTACATGCACCAGTTGCGCGAGCACAAGGTTAGCGGAGGTGCCATTGACTATTTGAAAGATCGCGGGGTGACCGGAAAGCCGGCTGCTGAGTTCGGGCTCGGTTACGCGCCCGCAGGGTGGGACAACCTGTTGCGCGCCCTTGGCACAACCGATGAGGTGGTGACAAATCTTGTCCGCACGGGAATGCTGATTGAGAAAGATGGAGGCGGCTATTATGACCGTTTCAGGGAACGAATCATCTTCCCAATTAGAGACCAGCGGGGGCGCATCGTCGGATTCGGCGGTCGTGTGCTGGGCGAAGGCATGCCGAAGTATCTGAACTCCCCGGAAACCGCCATATTTCACAAGGGCCGAGAGCTGTACGGGCTTTATGAGGCCCGCCAAGCCGTCAAAGACATTGAACGTTTATTTGTGGTTGAGGGATATATGGATGTACTGGCGCTCACCCAGTTCGGACTACGCACTGCAGTTGCCACCCTGGGGACTGCCGTAACAAAAGAACATTTGGAACGCCTATTCCGAGTCACTCCAGAAATCGTATTTTGCTTCGATGGCGATGAAGCTGGGCACACAGCCGCCGGGCGCGCCTTGGAACTTGCCCTGCCACAGCTCCGAGACGGCCGACAAGTCAGCTTCATTTTTTTGCCCGAAGGCGAAGATCCGGACAGTTATATCCGCAAAGAAGGGCGTACTGCTTTTGAAGACCGCGGCAAGGCGGTACCGCTCTCGGACTTCCTGTTCCAGAGGCTGGCGAGAAGGACTGATCTTTCCACCCTGGATGGGCGCGCTCGCCTGGTGGAGATCGCTAAGCCATTGATATCAAAGCTTCCTACGGGCGCTTTCCAAAAACTCTTGGAGAAGCGCCTCGCAGAAATTGCGCGCATAGAGCCCGAATTTTTGTCTACAATTATCAAGAGTGGGAGGCAAGCCCGACAGGGCGCCTCAGGCCCAAAGCGAAGCGGTGGAGGATCCACATCGCCTTCACTGGTACGCAGTGCAATAACCCTGCTCCTGCAGGAGCCGACGTTAGCCACGCTTGTTCCGGACGCGTCGGAACTCAAAGATGCGGGTATGCCGGGTATAGAGCTTCTGATAGAACTCATTCGATTTGCGCAGGCAAAACCCGACATTAGCTGCGGCGCGATCATCGAGCGCTGGCGCGGGACCGACGAGGGCCGGCATCTGGCGAAATTAGCGGTCTTGCCACACCACCTTTCGGAAACCGGGATTAGGGAAGAGTTTTTGGGTGCCGTGAAACGTATTCTCGAACTGTGCAATCGGCAGCGGAGGGAAACCCTACTCAAAATCGCACCGGTGGATCTGACGGCGACACAAAAACAAGAGCTCCACCGCCTCCTGGCATTTTCCTCGTCGAGCGAGGCTGGAACCTCTGAAGAGATGGATAAACTCAGCTAAGAACACGCCGATGGACTATACTCAGCGGTTACTTTTCGCCCGATCTTGCGCTAGTCAGATACCCGGCGCTCAGCAATTCAGCTCTCGAAATTCCCACTTAACATCTTTAAATTCAACAGATTAGTCGCAATATAGGCATTAAAGGACTGACTATGGACGAAACTGAACAGATTGAACATAGCAACGAGCAGTCGCAACTAAAACGGCTGATTGCCAAAGGCAAAAACCAGGGCTTTCTCACCTATCATGAGGTCAATGACCACCTCCCAGACGACATCGTTGACCCTGAGCAGATTGAAGACATCATCAACATGATTAATGACATGGGCATCACGGTCCACGAAACACCACCGGATTTAGATTCCCTGTTGATGACCGAAGACACTTCCGACACCGATGAAGACGCAGCGGCTGAGGCAGCTGCCACACTCGCGAATATAGACAAAGAGTTCGGTCGAACAACCGATCCCGTGCGCATGTACATGCGTGAGATGGGAACGGTTGACCTTTTGACACGCGAGGGTGAGATCCGAATTGCAAAACGGATCGAAGAAGGGATCAATCAAGTGCTCACCGCGTTGGCAACATACCCAGGAACAATTGAGACGCTGCTAAATGAATATGACAAGATCGAAGCAGGCCAGCTGAAGCTGACCGAACTCATTACAAGAGTCGGTCATCCCGACGAATTTATTGACGCCAGTACCGGGGCAGCGTATCCACAGGATGTCGAAGATGCCGACGAGGACCATGATGACAACAAGGATAACGAAGTTGATGAAGATCCGCTGATTCAGGCGTTGGAGGAAGAGGTCAGGGAGCGCTTTCAGACCCTGCGCAAGCTGAATCAAAAAACACTGTCTGCAACAAAACGCTACGGACGAGATCACAAAAAACCGCAGAAGCTCCAGGAACAATTATGCGAAAACTTTCTTGAACTAAAGCTCGTTCCAAAACTCATTGATCGGCTTATCAACGATATTCGCCAGATAGTAGATGCGATCCGCACGCAGGAACGGACCATCATGGGGCTGGTTGTTAAGCGCGCACGCATGCCGAGAAAGGATTTCATCAATTTGTTTCCCGGCAATGAAACTAACCTAAAGTGGGTAAAATCTCTTGCCAGGTCGCGCACGAAACCGTATGCGAAGGCGCTAAAAAAAGGAGAGTTACAAGACGAAATCCTCAAGGCCCAGGCGAAGCTGGCGACCCTGGCAGATATCTGTGGCTTGACCGTAGCCCAGATGAAGGAGATCAATCGGCGGCTGTCCATCGGCGAGGCCAAAGCGCGGCGCGCGAAGAAGGAGATGGTAGAGGCGAACTTGCGATTAGTAATCTCAATTGCGAAAAAGTACACAAATCGCGGACTACTGTTTCTTGATCTCATTCAGGAAGGCAACATCGGATTAATGAAAGCAGTAGACAAATTTGAATACCGTCGCGGATACAAATTTTCGACGTACGCCACGTGGTGGATTCGCCAAGCCATTACGCGCTCAATCGCAGATCAAGCACGGACCATACGCATACCCGTACACATGATCGAAACGATCAATAAGCTGAATCGCATTTCAAGGCAAATTTTGCAGGAACAAGGTCGTGAACCTACGCCGGAGGAACTAGCCGAACGTATGGAGATGCCAGAAGAAAAAGTTCGCAAAGTACTAAAAATCGCAAAAGAACCGATCTCGATGGAAACGCCGATTGGGGATGACGAGGATTCGCACCTCGGTGATTTCATTGAAGACACCAGCATGCAGGCACCTGTAGACTCGGCTAACTTTGAAGGGCTACGCCGCGCGACCCGGGAAGCATTGGAGGGCCTGACATCAAGGGAAGCCAAGGTCCTGCGCATGCGCTTCGGGATCGAAATGAACACCGACCATACATTGGAGGAAGTCGGCAAGCAATTTGACGTCACTCGAGAACGTATCCGGCAGATCGAAGCCAAGGCGCTTCGGAAGCTCCGGCATCCGTCGCGCTCCGATCAGATGCGGTCCTTCCTCGCGTAATCAGCCTGCATCCCGGGCCTGTAGTTCAGTTGGGTGAGCCGGAATAAGAAATTGATTCAGTGAATCAATTTCCCGGCGAACGCCAGACCAGGGACGGGAGGGCCGGAATTCGCAAGACCAAACAATGTGACGACACGGAAGTCAGGTAAGATGTCAATTCATGGCCAGGTAGCTCAGTCGGGTGAGCCGGAATAAGAAATTGATCCAGTGAATCAATTTCCCGGCGAACGCCCTGCCAAGGACGGAAGGGCGGGAGTTTGCAGAAGCAACCGGTGCGACGACATGGATGTCATTAACACAGTCAACTATTGGCTGGCCGGTTCGGTTCGGTGCACAATGGGATGGAAACCGCTAACGCTCCAACATAGCGTTTTGAGCAGGAATAACCTTACACGGATGAACGACACCCCAGATCCAATTTCTAGCAGAACAATGGGCCTGTAGCTCAGTTGGTCAGAGCAGGGGACTCATAATCCCTTGGTCGTAGGTTCGAGTCCTACCGGGCCCACTTTATAATCAAAGGATTACACAATACACGCGTAGAGGCTTCTTTATCCCTGTGTAATTTCTGTGTAATCGCGACAACAAACCTAACGCAGAATCTCCTCATAATGTTCCGTACGAAGGCCACAGGGATTAACTAACTAAGGTGCAATGTCCGCTTCCGACCCAAAGCGGACATTCGTCTACTGGCCAGCAGTCGCTTCATATTAGTAGCATCCGATCCATCCGGAATGACAGTACGAGGAGGGAGACTATGCAGACCGAGCCGCTTCAACAGACAAGTCGAACAGGTTAGAATGCGATTTTCGGAATTGGGGGATCAGCTCTACCGAGTATAAGCGGCGGGAAACGCGCCGGGCCCGAGGGATCGGGCAATCATTCTTTATTTAATTAACGGGGAGAAAAACTACCATGAGAATGAAGACCAAGACAGTTTCGGCAACGATCGCCAGTATCGCGCTGATCATGGGCATGCAGGTAATTGCGGCAGAGAAAGTCGGGGAAACAGGATTCCTTCAGGACTATTCTCTCTTGTCGCAGGTCGATCCCGATAACCTCGTCAATCGGGTTTATATTAAAGAGGGCGTCGATTGGAGTGCCTATGACACGATTCTCCTTGACGATGTCGTGTTCTTCATAGCCGATGATGCCAAGTACAAGGGCTTCGAGGCGGAAGAGCTCGCAGACCTGGGAACGGCCTTCCAACAGTCCATGATCATCAATCTTGCCGGTGCGTATGAATTCACGGATACGCCGGGGCCCGGTGTCCTGAGGATCAGAATGGCCGTAACCAACCTGGTCCCTAACAATTCCGTGACGGGAACCGTGAGCACCATCATGCCGATCGGTCTCGGCCTGAGTGTGGTGAAGAAAGCCGTCACGGGAACGCACATCGGCATGGGAGAGGTCGCCTTCGAAGGGGAGATGATCGATGCCCAGACGGGCGAGATACTGGGTGCGGTCATGGACTCAAAGACGGGAGAAAAGTACAAGGTTGCAAAATCGATTTCAAAGTGGGGACACGTCAGGGACGTGTTCAACACTTGGGGAACTAACTTGCGACAGCGTCTCGATCAACGCTCTGGGAGGCTGTAGCGCTACCGAGATCGGCACCTGAACTCTACGCCGGTGCGATCGCAATGACCTGCGTGAGTCGCCCTACGGCGATTACCAATGTTGGTGTGCGAATGGCTTTTCGCTGACTTGGGAACGTCTGCTTTCGGCCGAAAGCAGACGTTCACGAATGTCCGGAAACGACCCAAAGCGGTCATTCGCTACGACGCCCTAGAGCGTGTTATGTCTGCCCACAAACGCCCTCCAGCCGCGGCGCTTTCTTATACTTTCCTATAAGTCTGCTTGCTATACTGCGTCCGGTCTGTCGGGCTTTCAATGCTGAATAGGGGGTGCAGGTCATGAATGAACTGGGAAATCGGTTGGCGTTGGTATCTATCAGCGTGCTCATTGTTGCGGTAATACTCGTGCTCACGGTCGTCGATATTGACATCAGTATCAATACGAATGACAGCCAAGCCGAACCGACAGAATGGTCACCGACGAAACCCTTCCCGGAGCGCGATGTCTATTTCCCGGGCACAGAGGAACTCATGCCGGATGAAATGCGGGTCATTGCGTGCGGCACCGGCATGCCGCTTCCAAGACTGAAACAGGCCGCTGCCTGCTTCCTCGTTGAACTTGGAAATGGCGACAAATTTATTTTTGATATGGGTGAGGGTTCGTTCGAGCGGATCAATGCTCTCGGTATCCCGCTGGATCAGCTCAATAAAGTTTTTCTCGGTCACTTGCACATGGATCACGCTGGCGATTTTCCGGCCTTCTACGCGATCGGGCCGGTGAACAACCGCCTGACGCCGCTGACTGTTTACGGCCCGAGCGGGGTTAAACCCGAATGGGGAACGAAGGCTTGGGCCCGGGCGATGAAGGACATGTGGGCTTGGGAACTAGCGAGCCGCGGCGGTTCTATTGACCCGCGCGGCCTGAAACTCAATGTCGTCGAGTTTGACTGGATGGCCGTCAACAACGTCATCTATGACGAAAACGGAGTGCAGATTAGGACGATTCCGGCCATTCATGCCGATCAGTCCGTGAGTTTCATCCTCGAATGGAATGGCCTGAGTTTCGCATTCTCGAGTGATACGTTGCCGAACGTCTGGTGGGCGGAGCATACAAAAGGTGTGGACTTGTCGGTCCACGAATGCTTTCCGCCGCCCGAAGTGTTTCAAAAGATACTGGACTTCACACCTGAGGAAGCGGTACTCATAGGCACACAGGGCCACACGACGGCGGCTGCATTCGGCAAGATCATGGCCTTGACCGAGCCGCGTCATGCGGTTTGCTATCACTTCCAGAATGACTTCAACATCGCGCCAGCGGTTCGCGAGGCCATACGCCAGACGTATGATGGACCGCTTGATCTTGCGGTGGATTTCATGGTTTGGAACGTGACGAAGGACGAGATTCGGACCCGAATGGCTATGCCGAACCACGAATCCATCTCGGCGCCTGTTCAGCGTGCGAAAATGCCGCCGCCGAATCCGTACAAATGGACGGTCTTTAGCCTCATGGGCGTGGAGCCGGAATCGGCCGCCGTCACGAACGAGGTGATCGCGAAATACAATCAAGAAAATGGTCTTGACGTTAAGCCCACCCTGACCGCGATTCCGTTCCTGACCGATGAGCAGTTGAAGCAGATGATGCAACAGCTTCAGTAGCGCATGACTGTTTTCTGTATGAGCTAAGGCCATTGGCGGGCTCCTTCGAGAGCCGTGCTATCTACAGATATCACATCAGAGAAATAGGCCTGAATAATAAGAAGACACAGCGTTATGCTGGGGTTTCCTTGTTCGGCAAATGTCCGCTTCTGGCCGCAAGCGGCCGTCCGAGGTTAGCGGCAAGGTCATAGAACAAGGGGCTGGACACGATTGGTTAATTGATTCGGGACATAATTAATTTTGGTTACGAAAGCACTCCATTACCGAACGAAATAGGTGCTCAGTTTGCGGGTGATGTTTCAAACCTCGCAATATCAAGCTTTGGGGGGAGCTAACATGGAAACTCGCAGGTTACTAATAATCACCATGATGATTTCAATACTTGGCCTCGGCAGTCCACTTGCACGTGCTGAGGACAGTGGGTCCAAATCCAGTGACTGGGACTTCAGCGCCGCCATCTACCTCTGGGCATTGGGCCTGAATGGCAATGTGACAGTCAACGGGGTAACTGCTGAGATTGACGAGAGTTTCATTGACATTGTCCGGACCTCCGATTCGGTGTTTGCGTTGCAGCTGCACGGCGAGGCATGGTGGCGAGAAAGATGGGGAGGCTTCCTGGACCCAACCTATATAAAATTGGGTTTCGATAATCAAGTATTGGCGGTACCGCCGGGACCGATCGTGCCGGCGATCATTGGTGATGTGGATATCGAGATTTGGCTGGTGGAGTTCGGTGGGTTTTATCGTGCCGGCCGTTGGGCCTACCGGCAGGGGCAGGGTGATCGGGGTTGGACGCTGGACCTCCTCGCCGGGGGCCGCTACACCTCCCTCGAGCAGGAAATTACATTCAAGGTCCCCCCGCTTCCTCAACTCAAAGCCGACCAGTCTTGGACAGATCCCTTCTTCGGTGGGCGTGCCATCTTCGATCTGACGGAACGCTGGGCGTTTAGACTGCGGACCGATATCGGCGGATTTGGCGTCGGATCGGACTTCACGTTCAACGCCTCGGGTCTCTTTGATTATCGCTATGTTGGATGGGGGCTCGACATGGATATCCTGGCTGGGTACCGTGGTCTATACCAGGACTACAGCACGGGAGCTGGGCCTACCGCGTTTGTCTGGGACGTTTGGATGCACGGGCCGTTGTTGGCGTGGAACATCCGATGGTAGGGTCGTGGGCCCAGGTAGCCTTGGTTGTGGCCGCTGGTAGGCCAGCTGATAAATCGCTCGAACAACCTTTAATAAATGCGAATGTCCGCTCTTGGCCGAAAGCGGACGTTCGGTACGATACCTAAAGCGTGTTATTAACGCGTCTTGTAGTCAGGAATTCCTACAGGGCGTAGCATTCGCGGTTAGCCCGATTTGTCTGGAACAAATCGGAAGGTTGCGAAGCGACGGCTCGAAGGGCCGAGTACAAGGAGGTACGGAGTGATCCCGATGTGCAGTGATGCACAAGTGCCGGCCGCCGTCGGCATCCTGCCTACTGTGGCACTCGCACATCGCTCGGCATCGCGAAGTGCGGGCGACCTATAGAAGTGTAGGGCAACGCAGGAGCGGTTGCCGAGACGCACAGGGGCGGCCACCCTGTCCGCCATTTATTGCGATAGTGTCTCTTGCCTCATGCGTTGATACGTCTGCTCTCCCGTGGGTTTCCTGACAACCCCATTGACCATTAGCGAGCGAACATTTCACGTTCACCTGTTCGCATACCCGCAGTACGCCCTTGACCACGAACGAGATGTCACTCGAATCTCCCTGGGTTTCTACGGAGCCTATCATCAGCTGCCTTACGTTCTCGCCAAGCAAAACGACCTTCATGCTCGCAAATCGCTGACCATCACCGAACGCGATTGTTCTAGGAACAGCCTTTACCATCTCATTATTGATCAACTCATCAAGTGCTAACTTTGATAATATGGCCAAGGAAACTACCGAGCTTAAGAAGCAGCAATACCTCCGGTCAGTATTGTCAACTTAACGAATTGAGCCGTATGTAACCATCTGTTTTTATTAAATGAAAAAGCTTAACATTAAGGTAAGTTAACAATACCTCTGATAGGCGTTGCCTGTAATGACCGGCTGGATGGCAGGACATGTAACGATATTTTGGAAGGTAGTAAGGACAATGACACTGTTGTTTGGTCTGCAGGTTTAGATCTAGCTGGTG
>JAPUIX010000152.1 GCA_027296625.1 Gammaproteobacteria bacterium
CAGGCCATATCGGTGATATGTAACAGACCGTCAATACCACCCAGATCCAGGAAGGCACCATAATCGGTGAGATTCTTCACAACGCCTTTTACTACGACACCTTCCTTGAGCCGCGCAAGCAACGCTTCACGCTCAGCGCTATTTTCGCTCTCGACCACCGCGCGCCGGGACACCACTACATTATTGCGGCGGCGGTCGATCTTGATGACCTTGAAATCTAATGGCTTGCCTTCAAGATAGCTGGTATCACGCACGGGCCGTACGTCAACAAGGGACCCCGGCAAGAAAGCTCGGACCTTATCGATATCTACCGTAAAGCCGCCCCGTACCTTTTCGGTGATGATCCCAATCACCGTGTGTCCGGCCTCAAAGGCGTCCTCCAACTGTTTCCAAGCCAAAAAGCGTTTAGCCTTATCCCGGGACAGCCGAGTCTCACCGAAACCGTCCTCTACCGCATCGAGGGCGACATCAACCTTATCGCCAACAGCAACTTCGACTTCTCCGCTGTCGTTATAGAACTGCTCGATTGGGATAAGACCTTCAGATTTTAGTCCGGCGTTAACAACCACGAGATCCTGGCCAACCTCTACCACCGTGCCAGATACAATGGCGCCAGGACGCATCCGCTCTTCGATTTGGCTCTGTTCAAATAAGTCCGCAAAACATTCCATAATGATTCGTTCGGTCTAAATAGCCCGCAACACAATCGCCACGCCTTACCCGCAGCAGGGTTTCCCAATTGCCCAACCCTAAGCTCAGAACAGGGCTGAGTACGCCGGGAGACGTTCGCGCACTACCCCCCCTACATGCTCAACCATTGCGGCAATATCGACGCCCGTCGTATCGACAACAATGGCATCAGGCGCTGGTTTTAAGGGGGAGACAGTACGCTGACTATCCCGCGAATCGCGTTCGGCTATATCCGCCAAAAGCTGACCGAGGTTAACATCGATTCCTTTTTGTTTCAACTGTTTATGACGCCTGGCGGCGCGTTCCGTCTGACTGGCGGTCAGAAAAATTTTCACATCCGCATCAGGGAAAACGACGGTTCCCATGTCACGGCCGTCAGCGACGAGTCCGGGCGGCTGGCGAAATGCCTTTTGTCGTCCAAGCAACGCCTTGCGAACTAAAGGGTATCCCGCGACGCGCGAGGCGTCCCGAGCACAGGATTCGCTGCGTATCATTTGACTCGCGTCATCACCCTCGAGAATTACCGAAACCTCGCCTTCCTCCGTATAACCGGGAAACATCACCTCCAAATCTGCCGCAATCGCGGCTAATCGGCGATCGTCATTAAGGACTATGTTTCGACGTGCTGCCGCAATCGCAAGCGCACGATACAGCGCACCGCTATCCAGGATGTGCCAATCTAAGAGACTCGCTAAATGGCGAGACAAGGTGCCCTTGCCAGTGCCGCCTGGTCCATCAACGGTGATGACAGGAACGTGTGTTTCATGCATGCCTTTTCTTTTCCACGACAATATCAAAGCCTGCACCACGTGCGAACTCGGCAAAGCCGGGGAACGACGTGTCAACGTTCGCGCAATTTTGGATTGCGACAGGTGCTGACGCGCAAAGCCCTGCAACTGCAAACGCCATCGCGACGCGATGATCGCCCGCACTATCGACAGATCCCCCATGCAAGCGCCCTCCGTTAATTCGAATTCCGTCATCCGTTGGTTCGGCATGGACGCCCAAGACTCTGAGGCCCTTTGCCATCACTTCGATGCGGTCACTTTCCTTGACGCGCAGTTCCGCCGCGCCTGTCACAACGGTTTGCCCTCGGGCACACGCGGCGGCGATGAAGATGACTGGGAACTCGTCGATTGCCCGTGACACCTGCGAAGAGGGGATCTGAATCCCATGCAGTGGGCTCGCGCGCACCTGAATGTCTGCTACCGGTTCACCGGTCATCTCGCGTCGATTACGCACTGTGATATCAGCACCCATCTCCTGCAGCACCTCGATGACGGCTGTTCGTGTGGGGTTAATGCCAACCTCCTCCAAGAGAATGTCTGAACCGTCGACTAGCGCTGCGCTGACAATAAAAAACGCCGCCGATGAGATATCCGCGGGCACTTGGATTTCGGTCGCGACCAGCCGCCCGCCGCCCTCCAGGCAGACCCTTCCCGTGCTGCAAGTGATCGGATACCCAAACTGCGCCAGGAGACGCTCCGTATGATCCCTTGTTGCAGCAGGCTCCATCACACAGGTCTGCCCTTTGGCATACAGTCCTGCCAGCAGCACACAGGACTTGATCTGGGCGCTGGCAACGGGCATCTGATATTCGATTCCCACAAGCCGTTGCTGTCCAAAGATATGCAACGGCAGCGTACCCTGCTCGCTTAAGGTAACCCGAGCGCCCATCCGTGCCAGCGGTTCTGCCACACGTTGCATAGGCCTTTGCGATAGTGACGCATCCCCCGTTAACTCGGAATCGAATGATTGACCGGCGAGCACCCCCGCAAGCAACCGCACAGAGGTCCCGGAATTACTGAGGTAAAGCGGCCCTTGCGGGGCGGAGAAACCACCGAGCCCCACCCCGTGAATCGCTAGGTTTCCTGCTTCCTGTCGTTCGATATCCACACCCATGGCGCGCAGCGCCTCCAAACTCGCCAGGGTATCGTCGCCTGCAAGGAAGCCGCTCACCTGAGTGACACCATCGGCTAGCGCCCCAAGCATCAAACTGCGGTGTGAGATGGACTTGTCACCGGGCACACGGAGACGACCAGAAACTGGCCCGCCAGGGGCGACCTGGAACGTAATGGCCCTTAGGCTACCCATTCACGATTCAGGATCCACATCATGGCCTGATTTGCTCGTGCCGCCTTGCGTGTTCCGTTCTGCGGCATAGTCATCCCGAGCAGCTTTGGCGCGCGTCAGCACCTCCATGACCGCTTGGCTATCATCCCGGCGGATCGCGTCCTTGATCTCCTCGAGATGCGCACCGAACTGCTCGAGCATTCGGACCAGATTGTCACGATTGGCAAAACAGATATCGTGCCACATGCGCGGGCTGCTCGAAGCGATCCGTGTAAAGTCGGCAAAGCCACCTGCCGCAAAGCGAAAGATGTCTTGCCGTTCATCCATTCGTGTCAAGCAATCCACGAGGGAATACGCCAAAACGTGTGGAAGATGGCTAGTCGCGGCCAGAAGCCTGTCGTGCCGCTCGGCCCCCATCGTAACCACCTCGGCTCCCGTCTTCTCCCACATCATTTGCACGCGCTCTACCGCTATCGCATCTGTTTCATCCAACGGAGTCAGGATCACGCGATGCCCCTCAAACAATTCTGCACAGGATGCTTCCACCCCGCTTTTCTCAGTGCCCGCGACAGGGTGCCCAGGAACAAACAGCCTAAAATGGCGGTTCAAAAATGCGCGGGCCGCTGCGACAACCTGCTCCTTGGCGCTCCCCGCATCGGTGACAATGGCATCGGCGTTGAGTTGCCCAGCCATGGACTGAAACACCGCTTTCGTCGTGCCGAGTGGCGTTGCAACGACTACCATGTCTGCGCCTCTAACAGCGCTACCAACATCTGTATTGAATTCGTCGATAACGCCGAGCGCCACTGCCTTCTTCAGGCGTTCCCTATCCCGGGCGCAGCCGACTACGTACTCACACGCCTTGGCTCGTTTAAGTGCACGCGCCAAAGAGCCGCCGATGAGGCCGACCCCGACGATGGCGAGTCGATGGATTAACGCCACAACAATGGGACCTTGGGCCCAATGGATGACGCCGTCTTAGCCCGCATGTCCGCGCTTCCCTTACGTATCCGACTATGACGCTTCATGACATCGCACCAAGGACCTGTTCCAGCGCCGCGATGAACCGGGCATTTTCATGCTCCTGACCCACGGTGATCCGAAGATGATTCTCCAAGCCATAGTTTTCCACCGGACGGACGATAACACCTTCATGCAACAGGGCCTCATAGATAGATCTGGCGGGCCTTTTGAAGTCGACACAGACGAAGTTCGCGACCGAGGGTGTATAGTGCAGGCCAAGGCGCCGGAACGCCTCGGTGAGCTGTTCCATGCCAGCATGATTAAGCGAAACACTGCGCTTGATGTAGGCTTCATCGCCAAGCGCCGCTTGTGCCGCGGCCAGCGCTAGACTGTTGACATTAAACGGTTGTCGAACACGATTTAACAGCTCAGCGACGCCCACCTGGGACACCCCGTACCCCACCCTAAGACCTGCAAGACCATAGGCTTTCGAAAAGGTGCGCGTGACGATGAGGTTCGCGTGGCGCTGAACCCACGGGATACAGCTCGCATAGTGAGGCACATCGACATACTCACTATAGGCCTCGTCCACAACAATCAACACGTGATGTGGCAGGGCCTCAATAAATGCCATCAACGCAGACTCTTCCACCCAAGTGCCTGTAGGATTATTGGGATTTGCAATGAAGACGAGCCGTGTGTTCTCGGTCACAGCGGCTTCCATTGCGGCAAGATTGTGACCCAGTGCTTGCGCAGGGGTGATAATCGCTTTGGCCCCGACCGCCTGCGTCACAATCGGGTAAACAGCAAAGGCATGCTCTGAGAAGATGACTTCATGGGAGGGCGTCACAAAAACACGTGTGATAAGCTCAAGGATCTCATTAGAGCCATTACCTAAGGTGATCTCGCCAAACCCGACGCCGTGTTTTTCGGCCAAGGCCTCTTTGAGCTTGATGCCGCTACCATCCGGGTACCGGGCAATTTCCGGCAGACAAGCGCCGATCGCCTCGAGGGCCAACGGGCTCGGGCCCAGCGGATTTTCATTGGACGCGAGCTTAACAATGGAGTCAAGGTCCAGCTCCTGACGCAATGCCTCGATCGATTTTCCAGGCTCATAACGCTTAAGTCCCCGCGCACCTGGGGTCGCCAGCTCCACGACATCACAAGACACAATGGATCCCTAGAGCACAGCTCGCGGATAGGAACCCAAGCGCTTCAGCATGGACGCGCGTTCCTCCAGTTGCTTCAGTGCGTCGGCGATTGCGTTATCCTCCGCATGACCTTCGATATCCACGAAAAAGACATATTCCCACATACCGCGGCGCGACGGTCTGGACTCGATGCGTGTCATGCTGATGCCATTGCTCGCGAAGGACTCTAACATCTGGTGCAAGACACCGGGTTTATTGGGAGAAGAAAAGAGCAGCGAGGTTTTGTCGTTTCCGCTGGGCGGCGTTGATTGCCGTCCGATCACCAGAAACCGGGTGGTGTTATCGGGCTCGTCTTCGATGTTGTTGACGAGACGTTTAATCTCATAATGATCCCCCGCCGATTCGCCCGCAATCGCGGCCGCACCGGCTTCTTCTGCTGCACGCCGCGCAGCTTCCGCATTGCTGTTAACTGGGATCCGCTCCACACGGGGCAGATGGTTATCAAGCCATCGACGGCACTGGGCTAGTGACTGCTGATGAGAATAGATCCGCCTAACCTGTTGTAGATCCCCCGCATTGGAGAACAGATGATGATGAATCCTGAGCTCAACTTCGCCGCAGATCTTAAGCGGCGAGTTAATGAACATATCCAACGTATGGTTGACAACCCCCTCGATGGAATTTTCCACGGGGACTACACCGTAGTCGCACGCACTCGACTCCACCTCTCTGAAAACCTCATCAATGTTGTCGAAGGCCGTCGTGCGCACCGAGTGCCCAAAGTGCTTGAGCGCTGCCGTTTGGGTGAAGGTCCCTTCCGGCCCCAGAAAAGCAATCTGCAACGGCTGTTCCAGGGCGAGACAGGCCGACATGATCTCCCTGAAAAGCCGAGCCATCTCCTCGTCTGATAGTGGCCCCTCATTGCGGGCGATTACCCGATGGAGGATCCGCGCTTCACGCTCGGGCCGATAATAGCTGTCATCACTCGATGCACCACCTTTGGCGTGGGCTACCTGTGTCGCAAGCTTGGCACGCTCACTGATAAGTTTAACGAGCTGGGTATCCAGTTCGTCGATACGCTCGCGCAGCGAGTTGAGTCTATTGCTTTCGGACATCGTATCTGAGCAAAAATAGGCCTTGTTGTTCTCGGTGAGAGGCCCCCAAAGAAAAGAATAATACTCTGAAATCTTAATTCGTGCGCCCGTCAGCCGTGACGCCGCTCAAACTCCGCCATAAACGCGACGAGCGCATCCACCCCTTCCTCAGGCATGGCATTATAGATGCTGGCTCGAATGCCGCCGACGCTACGGTGGCCCCTAAGTGCAAAGAGTCCCTCCGAGTTGGCCTCTGCTAAGAATAACCTCTCCAATTTTTCATCGTCGAGACGAAAAGGCACATTCATCCAAGACCGACACGCTAGATCAACGGCGTTTGTGTATAGACTCGAATCATCAACGGCGCGGTAGAGCTTATCAGCCTTGCGCCGGTTGTACTCACCGAACGCGCTAAGCCCGCCCTTGCTTTTTAACCACTCCAACACGAGCCCGGCCATGTACCAGCTAAAGGTCGGAGGCGTATTGTACATCGAGCCATGTTTTGCATACGTATCGAATTGATAGAGGCGCGGGACGCCCGTTGGCGCAGTACCAATTAGATCTGCGCGTATAATGACGACCGTGAGCCCTGCCGGGCCAATGTTTTTTTGTGCGCTCGCGTAGATAATACCAAAACGTGAAACATCAATTGGGCGAGACAGGATGTCCGATGTCATATCAGCGACCAACGGAACCGCATCGACGTTCGGTATCTCGTGGAACTGCACCCCCTGTATGGTTTCATTAGAGGTGTAGTGAAAATACGCGGCGTTCGTATCGAGTGCCCATTTTTCTCGCTTCGGAATCGTTGTGAAGCCCACAGGCTCCGACGTGGCCGCTACATTAACCCGACAGAATCGGCGGCCCTCTGCAATGGCTTTCCCCGACCAAATACCCGTGTGAACATAGTCTGCACTTCCCTTATCATGGCCCAGGTTCAACGGCACCATGGCGAACTGGCTCGACGCGCCGCCCTGCAGAAATAGCACCTTGTAACTACTTGGGATATCGAGGAGAGCACGGAGATCGCACTCGGTACGCTCAGCGATGGCCATGTACTCATCGCTACGGTGGCTCAACTCCATTACCGAGACGCCGGTACCCCGCCAATCCAACAGCTCATCGCGGGCGCGCTGCAAAACCTCCCGGGGGAGCATGGCCGGTCCTGCGCCGAAGTTGTACACCGCCCGCTTAGCAAATTTTTCGTGAACGCGATGGTATTCACTGCCGCCCCTGGCCCACTCCGCATTCGTCATGCCTACTCTACAATCCGCTCGACGCCGGCGAGTTTCCCCCCTTCACTGAGGCTAACCAGCTTTACGCCTTGGGTATTACGCCCCATGATGGAGATATCTGCAGCCGGGGTACGTACGAGGGTACCCCGATCCGAGATGAGCATGACCTCATCATCGTCGAAAACCGGCACTGCACTGACCACCTGACCATTGCGCGCGGTAGTCTGGATAGAGATAACACCCTGCCCTCCACGACCATGAACCGGATAGTCCTCCACGGGGGTTCGTTTGCCGTAACCCTTCTCTGTCGTTGTCAGTACCGTTCCGCCCTGCTCTGGAATTATGAGAGAGATCACCTTATGACCGGAGGCAAGCTGAATCCCGCGAACACCACGCGCGGCACGGCCCATAGACCGAACACTCTGCTCTTTAAATCGAATCGCCTTGCCACTCGTACTAAATAACATCAGGTCGCGACTCCCATCCGTGAGTTCCACACCAACGAGCTGATTATTTTGAGCCAGGGCAATGGCAATAATGCCGCTCGCTCTAGGACGCCCAAACTCAATGAGCGGCGTCTTTTTAACCGTCCCATCTGCCGTAGCCATAATTACGAACTTGCCTTTTTCGAAGGCTCGGATCGGCAAAATTGCATTGATGCGCTCCCCTTCGTCGAGTGGTAATAGATTAACGATTGGCTTCCCTCGCGCTGTACGTCCAGCCTGCGGTAACTCATAAACCTTGAGCCAATACACTTTCCCACGACTTGAGAAGCACAAAACAGTGTCATGACTGCTGGCGACATATAACTGATCAATAAAGTCTTCGTCTTTCATGGTTGTGGCGGACTTGCCTCTGCCCCCACGACGCTGAGAACGGTACACATCCACCGGTTGCGTTTTGGCATATCCTGCATGAGAGAGCGTAACGACGACATCTTCTTCGGTAATGAGATCCTCTATGCTGAGTTCCTGATGGTCATCGCGGATCTCGGTACGTCGTGCGTCACCATACTGCTCGCGAATTTCGATGAGCTCGTCTCGAATCACCTGCATTAGACGATCAGGTTGAGAGAGGATATCCAACAACCCTTCGATGGTCTTAAGAGATTCTTCATATTCGGCAATGACCTTATCCTGCTCAAGGCCCGTCAAACGCTGAAGTTTTAAATCCAGGATCGCCTGAGTCTGGGCGTCAGAGAGACGATATTTACCATCCACCAATCCGAAATTTGCAGGTAGGTCCTCCGGTCGTGATGCCTCTGCCCCGCTTGCCTTCAGCATCTTCAACACAAGATCTGGTGCCCACTGCTCCTGCATGAGCCGCACTTTCGCATCCGTTGGATTTGGCGATGATTTAATCTTGTCGATCACTGCGTCAATGTTGGTAAGTGCGACTGCCAAACCTTCAAGTATGTGCGCACGCGTTCTGGATTTATTAAGGTCGTAGAGCGTCCGGCGCGTGACGACCTCACGCCGGTGCCGGACGAAAGCATTTAGGAGATCTTTGAGATTTAGCGTCTTGGGTTGGTTATCGACCAGAGCAACGATGTTAATACCGAACACCGTCTGCATCTGCGTATGCTGATAAAGGTTATTTAAGACAATCTCAGCAACCTCTCCACGTCGCAGTTCAATAACCATGCGCATGCCGTCTCTATCTGACTCGTCGCGGAGTTCGCGAATTCCCTCAATCTTTCGGTCCTTGACAAGCTCGGCAATCTTTTCCATCAAGCGCGCTTTATTCACCTGATATGGCAATTCGGTGATGATGATGCTCTCCGATGCACCCGCATCATTGCTCTCGATTTGACTCCGCGCACGTACATAAATACGCCCGCGACCAGTGCGGTAGGCCTCCCGGATCCCCTGGGCACCATTTATGATCCCTGCGGTCGGAAAATCTGGGCCGGGCACATACTGAAGCAATCCGTCAACATCTAATTCAGGGTCATCAATGATCGCCAAACAAGCGTCGATCACTTCAGTAAGATTATGGGGCGGAATAGTCGTCGCCATGCCGACAGCGATTCCACTTGATCCATTAATCAGCAGATGTGGAAGTCGTGTTGGAAAAACTGCAGGTTCTTGTTCAGAACCGTCGTAATTTGCGACGAAGTCGACCGTATCTTTGTCAAGATCGGCAAGCAATTCGTGAGCAATATGCGCCATGCGTACTTCCGTATATCTCATGGCCGCGGGTGCATCGCCGTCAACGGAACCAAAGTTGCCCTGTCCGTCTACCAGCACATACCGTAACGAGAAGGGCTGTGCCATGCGCACGATGGTGTCATATGCAGCACTGTCACCATGCGGATGGTATTTGCCAATAACATCACCTACAACGCGCGCTGATTTCTTATAGGGTTTATTCCAATCATTTCCCATCACACTCATCGCATACAACACCCGCCTGTGCACGGGTTTGAGTCCATCTCGCACATCCGGCAGAGCACGTCCTATGATTACGCTCATGGCATAATCCATGTAGGACTGTCTCATCTCGTCCTCGATATTGACCGGTAGAATGGATTTCGCGATCTCAGCCATCGAAACGCCTATCGTTGCTCAGTAAATGGGGTGAAGATCTATGTAAATTAAACGATTAATTTTATCATACGAGGGCTCAGCACCACAGCGCACGGACCACAGCCCAAGCGCCGCAGAGGCACATCGCAACAGGTGCTGAGACAAGGTAAAAATGAAGTGAAGGTCAGCCGTTTACATCCTGCATCAAGGCCGCCAGTTTCACGGCATCGGGTGCAGGAATAACACCTTTTTCGGTGACAAGGAAATCGATCAATCGCGCAGGTGTCACATCAAAGATCGGGTTCCATGCGGGCGTCCCGTCGGGCGCAAGGGTATGTCCACCAAGCTCCAGAAGTTCCTCGGATGGCCGGTCCTCAATTGGAATATCCATCCCGGAAGTTGCATTCATGTCCACCGTGGATGTGGGCGCAACTACCATAAATCGCACATCATGCTCCCGTGCAGATAGCGCTAACGAATAGGTCCCAATTTTGTTAGCGACATCACCGTTTGCGGCAATCCGATCGGCCCCAACGATGACCCATCGCACATCATGCTGTTGCATCAGGTGAGCGGCGGCGCTATCTACGATCACGGTGACCGGGATCTTGTCCCGCACGAGTTCCCAAGCAGTAAGCCTTGCGCCTTGGAGCCAGGGCCGCGTTTCACAGGCATATACTGATTGAATTTCATCAAGCACATAGGCTTTCCGGATAACCCCAAGTGCCGTACCGAAACCACCCGTCGCGAGTGAGCCCGTGTTGCAATGAGTAATCACATCCGCTTTGTCGTGGATAAGCCGAGCACCCAAGTCGCCCATGCGCTTGTTCCCCTTGATGTCTTCTTCGTGTATACGCTGTGCCTCTGCGAGTAATACAGGTTCGGGATCATTTTGTACTTCAACAAATTTGTCCTCCATGCGTTCTAAGGCCCAGCGTAGGTTAACCGCCGTCGGTCGAGCCCTGCGAAGACGTTCAAAGTCATCCTCTATGGCGGAACGCCAGCCGGTTTTTGTCTGTCGGTAGGCTGAACGCGCGGCAAGGACCACGCCATAAGCGGCGGTAATGCCAATAGCTGGGGCGCCTCTCACGGCCATCATCGTAATCGCATCTGCAACTGCCGGAGCATCTTGCAGAACCAGATACTCCTCATGCAACGGCAGAACCCGTTGATCAAGCAATCTCAGTGCACTATTCGACCAGTCGATGGCTCGGATAGAATCGTGTGCGAGATTGTGAGCTCTGGAAGCCAATTCAAATTTCCCAGATGGCTTGAGCGTGGTATGACATGGTCTTTCACGTACAATGCGTGCTGGCTGCACAGCATAAAGCATTTACACAATAGAGACCTAATCTTCTGCAGCCTAGGTAGACCAGGGAATTACCGTGCAGATCGACACCGTCATTCATGCTCGCTGGGTCATCCCCGTTGAACCGGAGCATGTGGTATACAACCACCACGCTATCGCAATTCACGAAGGGAAAATCCTGGAGGTCCTCGCAAGTCGTGATGCCGATGCGAAATACAACGCCAAAACGACCCAACGCCTTGATACGCATGCTCTCATCCCAGGCCTCGTCAACTGCCATACCCATGCAGCGATGAACCTGTTCCGCGGTTTAGCTGATGATCTTGCCTTGATGGATTGGCTTAATAACCACATGTGGCCTGCCGAGCAGCGATGGGTAAGTCCAGAGTTCGTTACCGATGGGACGCGCCATGCCATCGCCGAGATGATTCGAGGCGGAACCACCTGCTTCAATGACATGTACTTCTTTCCCGATGAGACGGCCCAGGCGGCAACTGAAGCAGGCATTCGGGCTGTTGTCGGGCTCATCATTGTCGATTTTCCTACCGCCTGGGCAAAAAATGTCGATGAATACTTCATCAAAGGGGAAGCCGTACATGATGCCTATCGGCACAGTCCGTTGATCACCACCGCCTTCGCACCGCACGCGCCTTATTCCGTGTCTGACTCGTCGCTTGAGCGCATTGGTGTCCTGGCCGAGGAGCTGGATATTCCCATTCACATGCATGTGTTGGAAACCGCAGATGAAGTGAGGCAAAGCATCAAGCAAAACGGGGAGCGGCCACTGGCGCGATTAAAGCGGCTCGGGCTCCTATCCTCAAAGTTGCTTGCCGTCCACATGACCCAGATCGAAAAAGAGGAGATCACAGAAATCGCAAACTGCGGCGTCAATGTGGTGCATGCGCCAGAATCGAATCTGAAGCTGGCGAGCGGCTTTTGCCCGGTGTATGAACTCACTCAGGCGGGAGTCAACGTCGCCTTGGGTACCGACAGCGCCGCAAGTAACAATGACTTGGATATGTTCGGAGAGATGCGCACGGCAGCGTTACTCGCGAAAGCGGTGGCATGCAACGCCCGCGCTATCCCGGCAAGCGAAACTCTACGAATGGCGACACTGAATGGCGCATCGGCATTGGGTATCGACGACCAGATCGGCTCACTGCTGCCTGAAAAGCAGGCTGATATTGTCGCCGTCGATCTGTCGGGGATCGAAACGCAACCGATATACAATCCCCTCTCGCAGCTTATTTACGCGACGGGCCGTCATCAAGTAACCAATGTTTGGATTGGAGGGAAACAGCTTCTTAGGGATCGAGCACTCACAACCATCAACCGAGAAGTGGTGCTGACCAAAGCGCGACAATGGCAGGAGCGGATCGAGGGTGAACTTGCCAATAGATGACCAGCGCATCTAGCGCCCGGGATGCTTCACCTTCTTCCCGTTCACCAAGGCCTGCCATCTGTTGACCACAGCACAGAAGAGTTCTGCCGTACGTTCTGCATCGTAGATTGCAGAATGGGCTTGCCGGCTATCCCACTCCAACCCGGCTGCCATGACCGCGCGAGATAAAACCGTCTGACCAAAAACAAGACCGCCCAGGGTTGCCGTGTCAAATGCACTGAATGGATGAAAAGGGTTCCGCTTTATGCCGGCGCGTTCCGTCGCGGCATTGATAAAACTCAGATCAAATGAAGGATTGTGCCCAACAAGGATAGCCCGGACACATCCCCATTGTTTCATTGCCTTGCGTACGGCACCGAATACAGTCTTTAACGCTTCCTTCTCCGAGACGGCTTCGCGAAATGGATGGTAGGGATCGATCCCAGTAAACTCCAACGCAGCTTGGTCGAGGTTTGCCCCCGGAAACGGTATAACATGACAGGCCGTGGTCTCATCTAGCCGCCATTGACCATCGCCGCCGATTGCAAACGTGACTGCAGCAACTTCCAATAATGCGTCGGTGTTTGCATTAAAACCCGCTGTCTCGACGTCCACCGCGACAGGCAGATAACCACGAAAGCGCCGGGCAATCGGATTGTCGGCGGCGTGTTCAGACATCAGGCCTCCACCAGTTTCCAGGCACATTGATGCCCCGCACGAAACGGTACGAGCACATCGTCTCCCAGCGGAAGACTTTGTGGCACCGTCCACGCATCCTTTCGAAGTGTCACGCGATCTGTATTGCGCGGAAGTCTGTAGAAAGCCGCCCCAAAAACACTTGCAAACTGCTCTAACCGATCGATGGCACCCGCCTCATCAAATACTTCAGCGTAAAGCTCTAGCGCAGAATTAGCGCTGTATATCCCAGCACATGCAGATGCCCCCTCCTTGGCTGATCGGGAATGGGGCGCGCTATCCGTTCCCAAAAACAATTTGGGATTACCACTGGTCGCTGCCTCGACAAGGGCCTGACGATCATTTTCCCTTTTGGGCATCGGGTGACAATAGTGATGCGGTTGCAACCCCCCCTCAAACAGTGCGTTGCGATTTAACAAAAGGTGATGCGGCGTAATGGTAGCGGCGAGACTGTCCGGGCCCGACATTACAAACTGTACGGCTTCCCGAGTCGTAATATGCTCGAATACTACACGCAGGCTGCGAAACCGATTCAAAAGAGGCACGAGTACGCGATCGATAAAAAGCCGCTCCCGGTCAAAGATATCAATGGTTTCATCGATGAGCTCACCATGAACCAAAAGGGGTAAGTCGTGTTCAACCATTGCTTCCAACACCGAATAAACCTTGCTGATATCCGTTACCCCGGCATCTGAGTGCGTCGTTGCGCCCCTCGGGTAGTACTTAACGGCAAAGATATGGCCACTTTTCTTGGCTCGCGCGATCTCATCGACCGAAGTGTTGTCAGTCAAATAAAGTGTCATGAGTGGCGAGAAGCGAACGGTGGGAGGCAACACGGACAAAATGCGTTCCTGATATTTCAGGGCCTGTGCTGTCGTCACCACGGGCGGCTCAAGATTGGGCATCACAATGGCTCGCGCAAAGCGTTTGGCCGTATCAGCAACCACAGCAGCCATCGCAATACCATCACGCAAGTGTACGTGACAGTCATCCGGGCGGCTGATCGTAAGGTTCCGCATGGTTAATAACAATGAAGTGTCGGTATGATCCGCACACTGACGTACGATATTCAACTATTGTCATCTGAATATTCATAGATAGCAAAGCGCACACCCTAACGTGACCGCGCCAAACACGGGATACAACAGAGAAGCCAGCTTTGCAAGACCCTGACTTGTCGGAGCGTAACCTAGTTGTGGGGCTCGCCCGCACCAGAAGCTAGGATACGGCCTGCCCCAAAGCGGGGAATGTTTCCATCACACCGTTGATAATGAATTGAACGGCTAGCGCCGCCAACACAATACCCAGCACCCGGGTGATTACGTTCGTTCCGGTCTCCCCGAGTAGCTTCATCAAATGAGATGCCATTAAAAGCATGCCGAGCGTTATCAGCAGAACAACGAGCATGACCAGCAGCACGACGAGTGTCTCTAAGGAAAGTCCGCGGTCCCCAACCAGCAGCAATATCGTAGTCAGTGAGCCCGGCCCCGCGATCATGGGGATAGCCAAGGGAAACACGGAGATATCGGGTCTATGCTCGGCCTCTGCCTGTTCGCTGGCCGTCGTGGAGCGCAGCCCCGATTGGCGCGCAAAGACCATTTCAATGGCTAACAGGAAAAGCAGGATCCCGCCTGCAATACTAAACGCGGGCATGCTAACGCTCAGATATTGGAGCAGGCGATCCCCCACTAAAGCAAACGCTAACAAAATGCATCCCGCGACCACGACACCCTTCCATGCCATCCGCCTTCTGTAGCTATCCGAACCCCCGAATGTCAGGCCCGAGAACAAGGGCGCCACACTGATCGGATCAATAACGACAAATAATAAAATGAATATATTGATAGCGAGCTCTATCATAGGCGTGTGATGCAGTAATCAGTATAGCCGGCAGCAATCTTGTTCGGTCCGTCCTAGCATTACTTAAGAGGTATCAGCCCTATCCGGAGTATCTTTACATATTGGCAGCAATATGCCGATCGTTACCTGAAATCGCCATTCAAAAGGAAACCCCGGGAAGGGGGACGCCAGTACGTCAACACGACATATCAAACGTGATGAGTCGAAAACTTCCTATAAACTATTCCCATAGAGCTCGCATTCACTCGGATTGGACGGCACGATTATGACAACAATGAAGTACAAAACCCTTGGGCGCAGTGACATTGAAGTCAGCCAGCTCTGTCTCGGCACCATGACGTGGGGGGAACAAAACACAGAGGCAGAAGCGCATGCTCAGCTAGACCTCGCACTCGCTTCAGGGATCAATTTCATTGATACCGCGGAGATATATCCAGTGCCGCCGCGGGCCGAAACTCAAGGTCGGACAGAAGAGTATATTGGTCGCTGGTTTCAAAGGCGGAAAAACCGAGCGAACTGCATCCTCGCCACCAAAGCCTGCGGCAGGGCGTCTTGGATCCCGTATGTTCGCAATGGCCAAGCAAAGCTTGACCGTAAGAATATTGAATCGGCGCTCCATGCAAGCTTGAAACGGCTACAAACCGACTATATCGATCTCTATCAGCCCCATTGGCCCAATCGCGTGACCAATTTCTTCGGGCAACTCGGCTACCGCCATGTGCCCAAAAAAGACGATGTTTCTATCGAGGAGACTCTGGAGACTCTGGATCGTCTCGTCCGTGCCGGAACGATACGACACATTGGGATCGCCAATGAGACCCCCTGGGGTGCGATGCAGTATCTTCATCTTGCCAAAGAAAGGGCGCTTACACGCATCGTAAGCATCCAAAATCCATATAACCTACTGAACCGAACCTTTGAGATCGGGCTGGCGGAAGTGGCGCATCGAGACGATGTCGGTCTGCTTGCATACTCACCATTGGGATTTGGCGTGCTATCGGGAAAATACTTGACTGCTGAGCGTCCGTTGAATGCGCGACTGGCGTTGTTCAAACAATTCAAGCGCTATACCAACCCTGACGCCGAGAAGGCGACGCGCGCATATGTTGATCTTGCCCGCAATCACGGCTTAGACGCGGCACAGATGGCCTTGGCTTTCGTCAACAGCCGCCCTTTCCTGACCAGTACCCTCATTGGCGCAACATCGATAGACCAACTCAAATCCAACATCGCAAGTCTCGATGTGATCTTGTCGAAGGAGGTATTAGAGAAAATTGAGGCGATCCATACCTCCCATCCCAATCCGTGTCCCTAAGGCATCCCACGCGCTGCGATCGCCCGATTAGATTCCCCGGCGTGCCTTGGACCCTCATTGCACTCATATGCTGCTAGAAATGGTTCGCGAACTCTCGGCTCTCGCCTTTAATCGCATGTGCCACCCGGTCATGAGCTCGTGTATGATCAAGGCCCAGATCGAGCACCTTCGGGACTAGCTATGGAGTTGTCAGCACTTACCGCAATCTCCCCGGTTGACGGGCGCTACGGAGATAAAACCATTGATCTGCGTGATATCTTCAGTGAATACGGCCTGATTCGCTACCGTGTGTTCGTCGAGATACGCTGGTTGCAGAAGTTATCGGCGATTCCCGAAATTCCGGAAGTCCCAACACTCAAATCGCGTTCCAACAATCTTCTCAACGAAATTGCGGAAAAATTTAATCTTGAGGATGCCGAGCGGGTGAAAAGCCTCGAGCGGACCACGAATCATGACGTTAAGGCCGTAGAATACTTCCTTAAAGAAAAGGTCAAAGGCGATAAAAAGCTCAATTTACTAGCTGAATTTGTCCACTTCGCCTGTACGTCTGAGGATATCAATAACCTGGCCTACGCGCTGATGCTCTGCAGAGCCCGCGAAAAAATCCTCATGCCACAAATGGAATACGTGATAGGTGCGATACGTGAACTAGCACACCGTTATGCGGATCAGCCGATGCTTTCCCGTACGCATGGACAACCTGCAACACCCACGACGCTAGGCAAGGAAATGGCAAACTTTGTCGCCCGTCTCAACCGCCAAACTAAGCAACTCGCGGCAGCCCCGTTGCTCGGCAAGATGAACGGTGCAGTGGGTAACTTTAATGCTCACCTTGTTGCCTACCCTAACGTAAACTGGCCAGCCGTCGCCGAAGAGTTCGTGGGTGAGTTGGGTCTGAGTTGGAATGCATACACAACTCAGATCGAGCCACATGACTACATGGCCGAATTCTTTCATGTCCTTATGCGATTTAATACGATACTGATTGATTTTTGCCGAGATGTATGGGGTTATATCGCATTGGGTTACTTTCGGCAAAAGACTGATGCACATGAGATCGGATCGTCTACGATGCCGCACAAAGTTAATCCAATCGATTTCGAAAACGCAGAGGGTAATTTAAATTTGGCTAATGCCATTATGGGACACCTTGCGCAGAACCTGCCGGTATCCCGTTGGCAGCGTGACTTGAGTGACTCCACAATGCTACGCAATATTGGGGTAGCCCTAGCCCACATGCTTATTGCCTATCAATCTTGCCTGAGAGGCATCGATAAATTGGAAGCAGCGCCAGAAACGATGGAAGAAGCACTGAACAGTGCCTGGGAAATTCTTGCAGAGCCGGTACAGACCGTCATGCGACGTTACGGAATCGCTGAGCCATACGAGCAGCTGAAGAAGCTAACAAAAGGGCGCACGATTGATCGCAGGGCCTTACACACATTTATTGAGAGCCTAGAGTTACCGGATGCCGAAAAGAAACAGCTGCTCGATATCACCCCAGCAAGCTACCTAGGCAACGCCGAGGAACAGGCTAAGTCCGTTTGATTCGAGGCTCTTAGAGCCTGGCGCGACGCCGTGCTTGTTCTGCTGGGCAGCAACGTAACGACAAGGGTTCTGTCCAGCAACTGTTTCTCCGACATCGTTGACATCTGCCTTGTTGCAATTTAGCTACTTCCTAGATTAACCAGATTCTTCGATATCATTCTAAAATTGTCCATCTGAGATCAACCTAGAATTTTGTCGCCGCGGCGTAGCTAGATTATCATCCAAAGAGAGTCTCCAACCTAGAGCTTTATTTAAGCGCCCATGCTTGGGTGCAAGAAAACTGTAGATCGAGAATTATGTACTACTTTCAAAACAGCATACTCAGCGAAACTGATGAGACTTATCGGATCGATTCTAGCGAGGAGAATCGAGAGGCCGCATTAGCTCTCGTGCGGCAGTGCCAACACACGCTCGAGATCATTAGCCGCTACCTGGATCCCTCAATTTACGATAATGACGAATTCGTGGAGGCCGTACAGAAGCTGGCGCTACGCAGCAAGCGTTCGCGCATCCGCATCCTTGTGAGAGAGCCGGAGACAGTTGTCAAACAGGGACACCGGCTGTTGGAACTCGCGATGAATTTCAGCAGCTTTATTGAAATCCGCAAACCCAGCCCGGAATTCGCAGACCACAATGAAGCCCTACTCGTGTGCGATGCCGCTGGGTATATTCACCGACAGCTCGCCGACCGATACGAGGCGATGGTAAAATACGCGGATAGGCCTAGGGCAGAAGAGTTCCTGCGCCAGTTTGATGAGATGTGGGAGACAGCAATAATCGATCCGAACCTGCGTAGACTAAACATTTGAACCGCAAGTGCATCCAGCTAGGAATTGCTCTAGCCTTACTCATTCCTCTGATGGTAAGCGCGGAGCAATTCGTGCTTGAAGTCATCCCGCTGCGTCACCGGACCACCGATGAAGTGGTCAGAATCCTCCAGCCCCTCGTTTTACCTGGCGGTACCGTGACTGGCATGAACAATCAACTGATTGTCCGGACCACGCCAGCTAACCTCGCTCAAATCAAGGAAGTATTGCAGAGCATCGACCGTCCACCCCGAAGACTACTTATCACAGTTAAACAGGATATCGGAGGAAATTTGACACGCTCACAAAGTGGCTTGTCGGGAAAATACAAATCAGGCGATGTCGCTGTGTCTGCCGGCGATGCAGGCCATGGCGATGAAGGGCTCGTCATTTCTAGCAAGGATGCCAAGGGAAATGTGATTCGCTATCGCTCGCTCAGCACTGACTCTCAGACTGACGAGCGAAACACGCAGCGTGTGCAGACCATCGAAGGTCAACCCGCGTTGATCCAGATAGGAACATCCGTGCCAATCCCCGAGCAGACCACGGTGAGCACTGGTGGCAGAGTGGTCGTACGCGAGAGCGTGAGCTATCACAACGTCACATCCGGTTTCTACGTATTGCCGCGCTTAAACGGTGATTATGTCTCTCTCGTCATTACGCCCCAAATGTCGAAGATCAAGTCAAAAGGCCATGGGGTGGTCGAGACGCAGGTGGTGGAAACGACAGTGTCCGGACGATTAGGTGAATGGATCGAGCTCGGCATGGTGGTCCAGGACATGGATAAGAATAGTCGGCGTAACCTAAGCACGGCCAAGGCCGAGGGCGCTGTGCAGCGCAGGGTTCTCGTCATGGTTGAGGAACTTCCCTAAGTCAGGGTGCTAAAACGTTTTTCCGGTGCGCCAACCTTCCGTCCCCCAGCGCAGGGTTCCGTTTATGCGCATCCAAGACGGCGGGGCACGATGCAGACTAAATCCTCCTCCCGGCCTCAATCCGGTCAGTCATTAACGGGACAAAAGACACTCTGATGCATCTGCTTCGCGGCTCCCCTGCCCTGTCCAGCTTCCGCATCGAGAAAGTATTAACCTCAGCCCAAGCGATCGACAACGCCATTGTCAGCCTCCAGGCCGAGTTCGTCCATTTCCTGGATTCGGAAAATAAGCTGGATGCGAGAGAGAGCGAGCAACTGGAGTCGCTGCTTCGCTATGGTTCCAGTCCGGCGGACAATGAACCCGAAGGACAGTTACTTTTAGTGATTCCGCGCCCGGGGACAATCTCTCCGTGGGCCACTAAGGCAACGGACATTGCCCATAATTGCGGCTTCAACAGGATCCGCCGTCTGGAACGCGGCACTGCTTGGTATATAAAGACTTCGAGCGGAATGCTCAACGCCGTGGCAATCGACCGACTCAAACCGTTGCTCCACGATCGCATGACCGAAGTCGTGTTATCTAACTTCGAGGATGCCAAGGCCCTGTTCATGCAGGCAGCGCCGAAGCGGTACACGACAATTAACATCCTGGAAGACGGCCGGGAGACCCTTAGGCAGGCAAACCACGCCATGGGACTCGCGCTTTCTGAAGAAGAGATCGAGTACTTGCTCGCACACTTTCGCGCATCAGGACGCAATCCGACAGACGTCGAGATCATGATGTTCGCCCAAGCGAACTCCGAGCACTGTCGGCACAAGATATTCAATGGCGACTGGACTGTGGATGGCCGAGCGCAGTCGCACTCCCTTTTTGGCATGATTAAACACACCACCCAGCAACACCCCGATCGCATTCTCTCAGCCTACACCGATAATGCCGCCGTGACGCAGGGCTATTCCGGGGGGCGCTTTTTTCCCGCTGCCGAAGACAGGCGGTACTGTTATCAAAGCGAAGACATCAACATAGTCATGAAGGTGGAGACCCATAACCATCCAACGGCGATCTCCCCACATCCCGGTGCCGCGACGGGGGCTGGCGGCGAGATCCGAGATGAAGCGGCGACCGGGCGTGGCGCAAAACCGAAGGCCGGCCTCACTGGTTTTTCGGTATCCAATCTCAAAATCCCTGGATTCAAGCAGCCCTGGGAGGCCGAGAACGGCAAGCCCGAACGTATCGCCTCAGCGCTTGAGATCATGCGAGACGGCCCTATCGGTGCTGCGGGATTCAACAATGAGTTTGGCCGCCCGGGACTCTGTGGGTACTTTCGGACATTTGAACAAGCCATGCCAGATAGCGATTCGGGGATGATCCGCGGATACCACAAACCCATTATGCTGGCGGGCGGCATTGGCTCTGTACGCACCATGCATATTGGCAAAGGACAGATCCCAGCGGGCGCCAAGATCATTACACTCGGGGGACCTGCCATGTTGATCGGGCTCGGCGGCGGTGCTGCCTCGTCGATGGCCTCTGGGGAGAGCGATGCGACACTGGACTTTGCATCCGTACAGCGGGACAACGCCGAGATGCAGCGCCGCTGCCAAGAAGTCATTGATCAGTGCTGGGCGCTGGGTAAGAACAACCCGATCCTATCCATCCACGATGTCGGTGCGGGCGGACTGTCCAACGCGCTGCCGGAACTCGTTGCGGGCAGCGACATAGGTGCACATATTGAGCTGCGAGCCATCCCCAATGCCGACCCTGGTATGTCCCCCATGGAGATCTGGAGCAATGAGGCGCAAGAACGCTACGTGCTGGCTATTGAAGCCGAACACCTGAAGGAGTTTGGGGCATTCTGTGAACAAGAGCGCTGCCCGTATGCTGTTATCGGCGAAGCCCGTGCTGATCTGCAGCTCGTCCTTACCGATCACCTTTTTGAAGATCGGCCTATCGATATGCCACTCCCTGTGGTTCTCGGCAAACCGCCTCGACTGGCATTCGATGCACACCGACAAGACGCATCTTTTCCTCCCTTCGATGCCAGCGGGATCACAATCAAGGAAGCGCTCGCGCGGATCCTGCGCCTACCCGCGGTGGCCGATAAGCGTTTCCTTATCACCATCGGGGATCGCACGGTTTCGGGTCTCGTGGTCCGGGACCCCATGGTCGGACCATGGCAGGTACCAGTCGCCGACTGTGCAGTCACGGCCAGTTCCTATCTTGGGTTTACGGGTGAGGCCATGGCCATCGGCGAACGCACCCCGATCGCGCTGGTGAATGCACCGGCCTCAGGCCGTATAGCCGTGGGCGAGGCGATCACCAATATCGCTGCCGCCCGTATCTTGAAGCTCGGAGATGTGGTGCTCTCGGCAAACTGGATGGCCGGGGCAGGCGAACCGGGAGAAGGAGCGGCCCTATTTGATACCGTCCGGGCCGTCGCCATGGAACTCTGTCCCGCACTTGGCATCGCCATCCCCGTCGGAAAAGATTCCCTGTCCATGAAAACCGTGTGGCAGGCCGACGGTGGCAAGGAAAACCGGGTTATCGCGCCGCTGTCCCTTATCGTCTCAGCGTTCGCCCCGGTTGCCGATGTGCGATTGTCACTGACCCCGGAACTCCGCACCGATCTGGGGGAGACCGATCTGCTCCTCATTGACCTTGGCGGTGGCAGGAACCGTCTGGGTGGCTCCGCACTGGCCCAGGTCTATAACCAGGTGGCTGGGGATCCGCCGGACGTCGAGGACGCGGAGGCCCTTAGCGCATTCTTCCGCTCGGTACAGCTCTTGAACGAGATGGACCTCCTCCTGGCCTATCATGATCGCGCCGATGGCGGGCTCATCGTTACCCTCGCGGAAATGGCCTTCGCCGGGCGCACCGGCATGACCGTATCCTTGGATGCCCTCGGGGACGACCCACTCGCGGCGCTGTTTAGCGAAGAGCTGGGCGCCGTCGTGCAGGTCCGGCGCGAGGATACGGAAACGGTGCTGAAGGTGCTAAATGCGGGATCGCCATTGCAAGACCACGTCCACGTGATCGGCGCCCCGAATCCGGAGCAGCGGATTACCGTAAGCCAGCGCGGCGAGCCCCTCATCACAGAAGACCTTCTGGCACTCCAGCGGGTCTGGGCAGAGACCAGCTATCAGATGCAGTCGTTACGGGATAATCCGGCGTGCGCGCAACAGGAATATGACGGACTCCTGGATGCCGACGATCCGGGGCTCACCGCCCAGCCCTCTTACAACCCGGCCGCCTCGCCCAAAGCACCGTTCATTTCCACCGCGGTCCGTCCTGCCATCGCCATCCTCCGCGAGCAAGGCGTGAATGGGCAGGTGGAGATGGCCGCCGCTTTTGATCGCGCGGGCTTTGACTGCATTGACGTGCACATGAGCCGTCTCATCGCGGGCCAAGTAAACCTCAAAGGATTCCAGGGCCTGGCCGCCGGTGGCGGATTCTCCTACGGCGACGTCCTAGGTGCCGGCGGTGGCTGGGCCAAGTGTATTGAGTTCAATGAACGGGCACGGGACGAATTCAGTGGCTTTTTCTCGCGCGGCGACACCTTTGCCCTGGGTGTCTGTAACGGCTGTCAAATGCTCGCCCACGTGCGGGATAGGATCCCCGGGGCGGATCATTGGCCATCCTTCCTGGGTAATACCTCCGAGCAATTCGAGGCGCGCCTGCTCATGGTCGAGGTCCTGCCCTCACCATCGATCCTGCTCGACGGGATGGCGGGCTCCAGGCTACCCATCGTCGTTGCCCACGGCGAAGGGCGGGCTCAATTTGCCAGCCCCGGGCTTGCCGAGAAGGCGCTGAGTGAGGGCATGGTGACGCTCCGCTACATCGACAATCACGCCCAGCCAACAGAGACTTATCCCGCCAACCCCAACGGATCACCTTTTGGCGTCACCGGCTTCACGACACTCGATGGGCGCGTCACCATCATGATGCCCCACCCAGAGCGGGTCTTCCTGGCAAAACAGTATTCGTGGCTGCCCCCCGGCTGGCCCTTTGAGGAGGGACCGTGGATGCGGCTCTTTCAGAATGCGAGGCGCTGGGTGGAATGAGGGACCCCGAATACGCGGCACCCCGCATCGCGCTGGGCGAGGCGGGGTGCTAAGGGCAAACTCAGGCTAGGAAAGCCGGATACTGTTGGCTGGCATTACGGAGTCGGCGGCATAAATGGCGGTGGAACAACAGGCGGTGGCGATGGCTCGCTCGGCGGCGAGATTAAGGTTCCGATCACCTGAGCACCCGAGGGATCGCGCTGGTCCCCGGCGATGAAGGTAAACTCAGGCTGCTGATACTGGAGTCCCGTCTCGACTGTTTCTCTGATCTTGGGGGTCAACCCGGCCAGCGGCCCCACGGCAGGCGGGATCGGCCGGGCGAGAAACGCCGACCAGGCCGCCACCGATTGGGCATCCGGTGCCTCACCGGCGATGAGTTCGGGCGGGATGATGTCTGGCCAGAATGCAGGTTGTGGCAGCTCCGTGATGTACACCGGGGCGGTATTGGCGTCCCTCACATAGACCCCAAAGCGCGCCGGCACATCCAGGCTGTCGACGGCATTGGCCACATAGGTGGTGCCCTCCCCGGTCTTTGTATAGAGCCCATCGGGGATCGCTGTGCCGTCCGCCCTGACACAGTCGCCCTGACACAAGAGCGCAAAAAAGCCCGTGCCGCGAATACCAATCGTCGCCACCACCGTTTGCACCTTGTAGGTTTCCCTGTTGATGCCACCAATGAACCCGGTGACCGCCCGGATCCCTCCTTTCAGGAGGCTGAAAAACCCGCGCTCGGTCCCATCAGTCACCCCCTTATAACGGAACTCATCAATGCGAAGCGTCGAGTTCGACTGCAACGATATAAAACCGCTGTCAGCGAACTGCACCTGAACACGCCCATCCTTCGTCACCAGGGTCTCACCGGCAAAGACGGAATCCCCCTTCTGCACCGCACGGGCCACCTGCCGCGCATCGAGGACTTTCACGTCCCCAATCGCAAAGACGATCGTCCCGGCGGCAGCGGCGTACACGGGGGTTGGCGAGAAAGCGGCAAGAAAAATCACGACCGCAAATAACTGCAGGATCCTCTGTATGGTCTTCATTCGGCGTTCTCCCAGGGCCCATCCAGGGCCGAAGCTTTTCTCCCATATTGTTATCGAAGCTGGAAGCGGTCGTCGTCGCTGATGACCCTTCAGGGATCATCAAGCGATTGGGCGGGCCGCGATTTAACCTCCTTAGTAGTTCGTAAGAGCATCGTGCTCTTTGGGCGGAGCATGCCGCAGCGTGCTCGTCACACTAAACATGGTCCAGCCCCTATCTAAATTCAAGCCTGCCTTGGGCAGCGATTCTGAAAATGTGAACTCCGTCACATTTTCGTTTGATCACTCGCCACGGCTGCCCGCCGAGGCAATGGCGGGTCGTTGCATGGTCTTCGTACGGCGCCCGGGGGCTCCTAGAAGAAGTCACTACGCAGAAAGACCATCGCCTGCCACCGGTCAAATTCGTTGATCGCAAGCGTCGAGTCGTTGTTCGTGTAGCCAATCTCAGGCCGAATACTCCATTTTTTACCAATTGCATAGCGAAGCCCAAGCGCCGCCGTCACAAAGTCGTCGGTCCTTCGCTGCATAAAGATAGGGTCAACCCCCCCATAGCGGCTGTACTGGTAGGTCACCGCGCCGAAGGCCGTGGTCCTGTTGTTGATGCTGTACTGCCCGCCGAGGCGGGCACCCACAAAGTCCCTGCCGATGTCAGGGCGCGAGCTGGTCTTATTGTCCTCCGTGCCCCCGAAAATACTCAACAGCGCAACCGGTTGCCCCGCGACGTCAAAGGCATGGGCCCAGGCCAGCCCGCCAGCGTATTGATTCGCATCACGGATGTGTTGGTTGGGATAGCGCAGCGCCGCTGCCTGGCCGTAGAGCGTGATTTGATTTTGCGCATTGAGGTTACGCTGCCACTGGGCATTGACACCTCCCAGATTTCGGTTGCTGTCCCCGTCGATGAGGAACGATTGCCCGAGCACGGCGAGCCGGTATTCATTCGCCCCATGCACAAGGTGCAGGCCGAGCAGGCCGTTGCCGATAGCCTGATCAAACGCCGTGGCATCAAACGCCTGCCGCCATTTGGCGTTAGCGCCCCCGTAGAGGTTCAGATTAGAGCGCAGCGGGTGTGCGAAGCGAAAACCCCCCTCGATGCTGCCGATGCCGCTGTCTTGCTCTTGACCGAAGGGGAAGAGCAGGAACACCTGCCCCGTTGCGGGGATCAAGACTTGCGAGGTGGTCGCCGCACTGTTGACGTTGGAATCATAACCCCCGCCGAATTCCAGGTAGACGTTCAACCGGGCACGCTTGGGATCATGCGGGTAGTCCATGGCCGCGAGGTATCGATTGATGGTCTCTTTCACCTGCGGCGGTACATCTTCCTGCTTGACCGTCTCGAACTCCCGACGGGCAGCGCCGCTCTCGCCCATGAGATAATAGGCCCGGGCGAGCTCGGCCCGCGCCTGGAGATGATCCGGCTGCACCAAGAGCACCCGCTCGAAGGCAAACACGGCCTCGGTCGGCTCGCCCACTTCTAAAGCCGCCAGGCCAAAAAGGTAATCATAGTCCGGCTCGCCAGCCCGGCGCTCAAGCTCTGGCAGGAGTAATGCGTAGGCTTCCTCCCCTTGACCTTCCGCCAGGAGGCCTTGGGCCTCTGCAAGCAGCCCATCTTGGGCATTTACAATCAGGGGAAGGGCATAGACGCACCCTGCAAGCAGTATGCACACAATGGACTTTGTGAATGCCATACGACCTCCCCCTCCACCAAGCTTGATCGCGCTAAAAGCCCGTTTTGAAAGATATTCATCCCTTTAAACACTTAGATTATACATTTAATTATCCACGTGAACTATACTGGGCCCCGGCCTTAACCCCTATCCAGGCTACGCGGTGACGCCAAGCACCTGCCATGTGCACTG
>JAPUIX010000153.1 GCA_027296625.1 Gammaproteobacteria bacterium
CGCGAAGCTGAAGGAAGATCCGGAAGAACCATCAATAACCTGCTTACACCCCTGCGACAAACCATAAATCGCGCCCTCAGGCGCCGTGAAATCGCTTATAACCCGTTTGAGGACATTCAGCCCAGAAGATACCGTCCAAGAGAGCCTGAACCATTCCACGTCAGTGAGGTGAAGGCGGTTGTGGCAAGACTCCGATACGAACAGTGCAGAAACTATGCACAGTTTAATTTCTTCACGGGATTAAGGCCGTCAGAGATGATTGCGCTGAAGTGGTGTCACGTTAACCTAGTGAAACGCAAAGCAAGCATTCAGGAGGCGGTAGTCCGCTTTAAACGGCAAGACACTAAGACGGGTAGGGTAAGAATCGTTGACCTCGCAGAACCGGCTCTAGCGGCCTTAAACAGCCAAAAAATCCATACCTACATGAAACAGCACGGGCACGTCTTTGAAAACCCGCTAACAGCAGAACCGTGGGCATCTGATAAAGCATTTAGGGAGGCACATTGGAGTTATGCGTGTAAAGCTGCGGGAGTGAACTACAGATCGCCTGAAATGCTCAGGCACGGGTTTGCTAGTTTGATGTTTGAGCGGAATAAACCTCTAGGTTGGATCGCAAATCAGATGGGGAACGGTGTTGAAGTCATGGCCAAACACTACGCTCGCTGGCTGGAGAAAAACCAGGTCGAGTTGGACGATCTAGCGGGCGTGTGGGATTCGATTTGTACGAACCCCGTAGGAATTGAAGAGGAAAAATCTAATTTATTGAATGTTAAAGGAAATCTGGTAGCGGGGGCAGGATTTGAACCTGCGACCTTCGGGTTATGAGCCCGACGAGCTGCCAGACTGCTCCACCCCGCAACTGGCGTCGCGGATACTACCGCCGAGGCACAATTTTATCAAGGAAAACGCCGCGCGCGACACACCCATGCCATGAGATGCCTAGGCATCAATCCTTAAGCCGACAAGCGCACAGGCATTCGCTTCGCGCCCCAAGACCCGGCCGCCCCCTCAAAAACCCCAGGGCACTGGTAATTGCAGCAGAGACAATGCCCATCATCAGAAAGATTCCAAGCGCCTATGACATACCAGTCCCGTTCAATGAGTACCGTGCCGCATTGTGGGCACAGCGTGCTCCCGCCGGTTGTATCATGGACATTTCCGGTGTAGGCGAAGTGAACGCCGTTCTTCATTGCTATCGCTCGCGCCCGCGTCAGGGTTGCAGGCGGTGTATGCGGCTTGTCCATCATCTTCCAATCCGGGTGAAATGCCGTGAAGTGCATTGGCACATCCGGCCCAAGGTGTTCGACCACCCATTGGGTCATCTCCTCAAGCTCCCTCTCCGAATCATTTTCGCCCGGGATCAAAAGATTGGTGATCTCAAACCAGACAGACGTCTCGGTCTTTAAATAGACCAGCGTATCCAACACCGGCTGCAGACTGCCGCCAGTAACATACTTATAGAAGCGTTCCGTATAGGCCTTCAGGTCAACATTGGCGGCGTCCATATAACGGTAGAACTCGACGCGTGGTTCATCACAAACATAACCCGCGGTAACTGCCACAGCATTAATGCCGACCTCGTGGCATGCCTGCGCCACGTCAATCGCATACTCATGAAAGATCACCGGATCATTGTAGGTAAATGCGATACTCCGGCACCCAAGTTCAAGAGCTGCCTGGGCAAGGCGTTCCGGCGATGCCGCATCAGCCAGGGTATCGAACTCTCGCGACTTACTGATATCCCAGTTCTGGCAAAACTTACACGCCAGATTGCAGCCTGCTGTTCCGAAGGAGAGCACCGGTGTGCCCGGTAAAAAATGGTTGAGGGGCTTTTTTTCAACGGGATCCACACAAAATCCGCTGGAACGACCGTAGGTCGTTAGCACGATTTCGTCATCCTGGCAGGCACGGACAAAACACATCCCCCGTTGCCCCTCACGAAGCTTACAAAAACGTGGACACATGTCGCACTGAATGCGCCCATCATCAAGCCGATGCCAATAGCGCGTGGGTACGACCGAATTGGCTGTGGTGTTCATGACCTTATGCATGGGATATGTTAGCTATCTATACTATCTATACTTTAGACTAAAATTGAAAGGCTTCGCTGTCTGCTATGCTACGCTGGCCCGCTCAATAGATGAATAACATCCGTCCTCCAGCCGTGTCTGGGTATTTTTATCCCGACGATCCCGAGGCATTGCAGCAATCGGTTCTGCAATACTTAGCCCGAGCCCATGTGAGCGTGCCAGTACCCAAAGCCATTATTGCGCCCCACGCAGGTTATATCTACTCGGGACCCGTGGCGGCATCGGCCTACGCCTGCCTCACGCCGGCCCATAATCGCATTCACCGCGTTATCTTGCTCGGGCCTGCCCATCGGATCTACCTCAGAGGCCTCGCGCTCAGCACGTCAGACGCGTTCGAATCGCCGTTAGGCTGTGTTGAACTAGACCAGGAGATGATTAGAAAGTTAATCAAACTACCGCAGGTCCAGCTTATGGACGCTGCCCACGCTGGAGAACACAGTTTGGAGGTCCACCTCCCCTTCTTACAGACGGTGTTGGACTACTTTACCCTGGTTCCGCTGGTCGTCGGCGACGCCGCGCCACATGAGGTCAGCGAAGTCCTAAAAGTGCTCTGGGGCGGCCCAGAGACCCTGATAGTGATTAGTTCCGATCTGAGCCACTACCATGACTACGATACGGCCATGCAAATCGATGGCAGCACGTCACAGGCCATCGAAACGTTGCGCTATGAGGATATTGGTTCCAAACAGGCGTGTGGTTGCGTAGCGGTGAGCGGATTGCTCTATCTGGCGGGAGAACTCGGGTTGAGTGCGACGACGCTCGATCTTCGCAATTCGGGCGATACCGCAGGATCACACGACCGCGTCGTCGGCTATGGTGCCTATGCTTTTGGTTAGGATGAAATTGCTTGACACGAGTCTTCGTCAAAGCCTGTTGGATGTTGCCTGGCAATCCATCTACCACGGCTTAGAATGCAGCGCGCCCCTTTTGCCGACACCGGATGACTATCCAGAGGCATTGCGTGAGTGCCATGGAAGCTTCGTCACCTTGACCAAAGAAGATCGGCTGCGGGGATGCATCGGTACGCTTGAGGCGACCCGACCGCTGGTGGAAGATACAGCTCGCAACGCGTTTGCTGCCGCCTTCCAGGATCCACGTTTCAGTCCACTCACCCAAGATGAATTGGATTTACTGCAGGTCAAGATTTCCATCCTCTCACTCAATATAGCCATTGAATTTGTCTCAGAACCTGATCTGCTCCGTCAATTACGCCCCGGTATTGACGGATTAATTATTCAGCAAGGCGAACTTAGGGCCACCTTTCTCCCCGCTGTATGGGATTCCCTGCCGGACCCGGCGGATTTCTTGCGGGAACTGAAAAGGAAAGCAGGAATCACCACGGATGATGAGCCACTAACGGCCTGGCGGTATACGACTGAGTTCTTTTAGTCCTGCCTCTCTGGCACAGATCTCCGGCGAGAGCCTGTCGAACAGTTGATGCGGGCAGCGGACAGTCCATCTGCCGTCAAGACCAAGCACTGGGCAAATAGTTAACGTTCATGCCTTGGAGTGCATCGCATTAACCCGGTACGATCAAGCATATGAAGTATATTCGCTGGTTCTCAGAACTCTCCGCCGATCAAGTCGCACTCGTGGGCGGTAAGAATGCCTCACTTGGCGAACTCGTCTCATCACTAACCCGTAACGGTGTAAAGGTGCCCGACGGCTTCGCCATCACTGCCGAAGCGTATAACTATTATCTTACTCACAATAAGTTGGCAGACCGTATCCGTGAGCTGCTTAATGCTTTGCCCCCCGGTGATGTTACGACCTTGGCATCCACCGGTGCCCGTCTAAGGCAATGGATCATGCATGCAGAAATGCCGAAGGAGCTCGGTGAGGAGATTTGCGCTGCCTACGAGGAACTGGCGAGAAGATACAGTCCCGATCCCGATGTGGCCGTGCGCAGCTCGGCCACAGCCGAAGATCTCCCTGATGCATCCTTTGCTGGTCAACAGGAAACCTATCTAAATATTCGAGGGAGCACTAATCTGCTCGCAAGTTGCAAGCGAGTTTTTGCTTCACTGTTCACTGACCGAGCCATCTCCTATCGAATACACCAAGGATTTGCCGATGTTCCAATTGCCTTGTCCATCGGCGTACAAAAAATGATACGTGCTGACAAGGGCGCGGCAGGCGTCATGTTCAGTTTGGACACCGAGACAGGATTTCGTGGCGTCGTTTTTATCAGTGCAGCCTATGGCTTGGGGGAAAACGTCGTCCAGGGCACAGTAAACCCTGATGAGTTTTACGTGTTTAAGCCTACGCTGGCGTTAGGTCATAGGCCGATTGTAAGTCGGCATCTGGGCCGGAAATCCTCGAAGATAATCTATACAGAGGATTCCGTTGCTGGACTTTCTACGCGAACCGTCCGCGTCAAACACGAAGAACGCGAACGTTTTGCCATATCAGACGATGAAATCCTCGAGCTGGCACGATATGCCGTGCTGATCGAACAACACTATTCAGATCGAATGGGCCATTACGTCGCCATGGATATCGAGTGGGCGAAGGACGGTGAAGATGGGGACCTGTATATCCTTCAGGCGCGCCCAGAGACCGTCCAAATCCACAAAAATAAGTTCATTTACGAGCAGTATCGGCTCCATGAGACTGGCAAGGTGATCACCACCGGCAAAAGTGTCGGCAACAAGATCGCTGCCGGCAAGGCCCACGTTATTCACGATACGAGTGACATGGCTGAATTGCAACCAGGCGAAATCTTAATCACTGATATTACAGACCCTGATTGGGAGCCCGTGATGAAGATTGCCGCCGCGATTGTCACGAACCGCGGTGGACGCACCTGCCATGCGGCAATCGTAGCACGCGAGCTTGGCATACCCGCCGTGGTCGGGTGCACCAACGCAACCAAGATTATCCGTTCAGGGGACAAGATTACAGTGTCCTGTGCCGAAGGAAACACAGGCTATGTCTACGAAGGAATATTAAAATACGAGAAGCATCGAATCGAGCTGATAGAAAAAGAAAAACCGAAAACCAAGCTGATGCTAAACCTCGGTAATCCTGAGAAGGCATTCGAGCTACAGCAGTTACCGTGCGCCGGCGTTGGGCTCGCTCGCTTGGAGTTCATCATCAACAGCAGCATCCGCGTGCATCCCCAAGCAATATTGGAATATGACGGCCTAGACGATGTTCTGCAAACTGCTATCGATAAGACCTGTATAGGTTATCCAAGCCGTGAACAGTTTTACATTGATCGACTCGCTGAAGGTGTCGGCACCATAGCCTGTGCGTTCTATCCGAGGCCAGTCATTGCACGCCTGAGCGATTTCAAATCGAACGAGTATGCGTCACTAATCGGTGGTGCCGAGTTCGAGCCTACCGAAGAGAACCCAATGCTTGGCTTTCGCGGCGCTTCACGCTACCCATCCGACCAGTTCTCAGCGTGTTTCGCACTAGAATGTGCCGCCATGAAGAAGGTACGGAACGAGATGGGGCTTACAAACCTCGCGTTGATGATCCCCTTTGTTCGTACAGTAGCCGAGGGCTGCCGCGTCCTGGAACTCATGGCAAAACATGGCCTCAGCCGCGGTGAAAACGGTCTGAAAATCTACCTGATGTGTGAGATTCCGGCAAATGCCCTGCTCGCTGACGAATTTCTTGAACATTTCGATGGCTTCTCGATTGGATCGAATGACCTTACCCAGTTGACCCTGGGCGTTGACCGGGATTCCACACTCGTCGAGGCATTTGATGAACGCAACGAGGCGGTACTAGCGCTCATGGAAATGGCAATCTCCGCCTGCCGAAAACACAAAAAATACGTTGGCATATGTGGACAAGCGCCATCAGATTACCCCGAGATCGTCCGCTGGCTTGTCCTGCAAGGCATCGAATCCATGTCCCTCAATCCGGACAGCTTCATCAATACCTATCGCATGGTTGTCGATGTCGAACGCGAGGCTTCTAAAAAAATAGAATCGGTCTAGGTAACTGCTGAAAAAAAGAACGGCGCAAGGACAGGAGATATCGCCTTGGCTAGGCAAGCCCATCAGGCCAATATCGCCCAAACAATTCCGCCAGAATAGCTAAAGAAAAAGGCCCCATGTTGCCATGGGGCCAATCAGTTCATCTAACGTCGACCGATACTGACGTCAGGCTTTGGCTGCGGCCTTCTTCACCAGCTGTCTGGCGTATTCGCGTTGACGCTGTTTTCTCGCAGCGATCTTCGCTTTCGCCTCCTGACTGCGATCATATTCCCTTTCCCATTTCCTTAGGAATATCTCAACCGCCCTGGCTTCGGCCATTTCCTTGTGCTCTTTGGCTTCTGCCTTGAGCTGCTTGGCCGTTAGTACCGCACCCTTCTTACTTACGTTTTTTTTTGGCTCGCCTCTTAGCGGTCTTCTTTTTAGCCGGCCGCCGCTTAGCAGCCCGCTTCTTCTTGGCCTTCTTCTTGGCCTTCTTCCTTGCGGGTCGCCGCTTAGCAGCCCGTTTCTTCGTTGCTTTCTTCCTAGCCTTCTTCTTCGCAGGTCGCCGCTTAGCAGCCCGCTTCTTCGTGGCCTTTCTCTTCACCTTTCTCTTCACCTTTCTCTTCACTGCCGGTTTCCTGCGAGCAGTTGTCTTCTTTTTAGCGGTCTTTCGCTTCTTTGAAGCACGTCTCTTCGCAGTTCTCTTTGCCATAATAAAACTCCCTTAACACCTTTAGTGAGTTTGCCCAAACACTTATATACAACACAAACCTGTAATGTGCAAATTATTATAGTAGAAATTTTTCACTTCATGTCAAATTTTTATTTTCTTTATTTAATGTCTTTTGGAAGATCCGACTAGATACATATCACCCTAAATTCAAAATTAGTTATTACAATATCGCGAGCATATTATCGGCGCTACACCAAATAACAAACTCCATTCGAAAATGGGCGCATATTTTTTAAGTCCTATAAGCATTATCGAGCACGGCAAAAATGCGTTCCCGCACCTGTTCAATACCCCCGCTACCCGATATACGGACATGCTTGGGCGCTTCATTCGCGCCGCTTACAGCCCACTTTTTGTAATATACAACAAGCAGTTCTGTCTGATCATGGTAAACCTGTAGGCGTTTTTTGACCGTTTCCATTCGATCGTCATTGCGTTGAATTAGCGGCTCGCCAGTCACATCATCCTGCCCTTCAATTCGAGGTGGATTAAATACCACATGGTAGGTGCGTCCCGATGCCGGATGTATGCGACGACCACTGAGACGCTCGATGATCTCATCGTCACTCACGTCGATCTCGATGACATAATCAATGCCAATGCCCGCATTTTCCATGCCTTTCGCTTGGCCGATGGTGCGTGGGAAGCCGTCGAATAGATACCCATTGGCGCAGTCATCCTTCTGAATACGGCCCTTTACAAGCTGTAAGATGATGTCGTCAGACACCAGGGCACCCGTGGCCATTATCTTCTTAACATCAAGTCCTAATGGCGTTTCTGCCCTCACCGCAGCCCTTAACATATCACCGGTTGATATCTGCGGTATTACCAGCCTTTCTGTGATGAAGTTTGCCTGGATGCCCTTTCCCGCACCTGGAGCACCCAATAAGATGATCCTCATACACCCTCCCCAATACCCGGACCAAAATCGCTAGGATATACTTTACGCCTACCTGACGATTGCGCCGGCCGAGGTCATACCATTGAAACTAGAGCTGGACACTGGCGAGGAGGGCAACTTCCGAATTCGCTCTTATGCTGCCGGTGCCATCATAATCAACGAAGAAACGCTGACACGCAGCGTTGTCGTCACACCAAAACAACTCATCCGTGAATGGCCTCCGCAGTCATTTGATCATCTCGCGCCTGAGCACTTTGATTCCATCCTAACGCTGAATCCAGAAATCGTCCTTATCGGCACTGGGGCCCACTTGCGTTTCCCTGCCCCTGACGTAATTCTGCCCATCACGACAAGAAATATCGGAATCGAAATTATGGATACAGGGGCAGCCTGCCGCAGTTACAACGTGTTGATGGCAGAGGGGCGCAGGGTGGCCGCCGCCCTACTGATGATAATCGACTAGTCTTCCGTAAATAAGGCATCGACTGAGAATCCTTCCCGCTCTAGTATCTGTCGAAGCCGCTTGATTGCCTCAAGCTGTATCTGACGAACTCGCTCCCGAGTCACACCAAGTTCATTACCAATCTGTTCGAGCGTGGCAACTTCCTGCCCATATAAACCAAACCGGCGCTCTACCACGGCGCGCTGCTTCTCGCTCAATTGGGACAACCAAATGTCGATATGGCGTTGAACATCGCTATTCTGCAACAAGAGTGACGGATCAAGATTATGTTCATCGGGAATAGTATCAAGCAACGATTTCTCGGAATCGTGGCCAGATGGAACATCGACGGACGCTACCCGTTCATTAAGCCCCAGCATGCGCTTCACCTCATCTAGCGGTCTATCCAGCATTTGCGCAACGTCCTCCGGGCTTGGCTCACGGTCAAGCGTCTGAGCAAGCTTGCGAGCGGCGCGGAGATAGATATTGATTTCCTTGACGACATGGATCGGCAAACGCACGGTGCGTGTCTGGTTCATAAGCGCACGTTCAATTGTCTGGCGTATCCACCAAGTTGCATATGTAGAGAAACGGAAGCCCCGTTCTGGATCGAATTTTTCGACGGCCCGCATTAGCCCAAGATTACCTTCCTCTATCAGATCCAAAAGGGCAAGCCCCCGATTCATGTAACGCCTTGCAATCTTCACCACTAAGCGAAGATTGCTCTCAATCATGCGCTTGCGTGCTTCCTCGTCACCCCGTAGGGCACGTCGCGCAAAATGTACTTCTTCCTCCGCTGTCAGCAGCGGCGAGAAACCGATTTCGCTAAGGTACAAGCGGGTGGCATCTAGATCGCCTTGGGGGATCTCTCCAGGCTGAAAACCCTTTTTTTTTGCACTCGATTCCTTCTCATCGCTCGGCTGATCATCAACTTCGTCATCTTCTGCCCCGTCAATTTCTTCCACCAATTTCTCATCTGCGACCTCATCCAAAGGCAACACGTCATTAACGGGGGCTTCACCCTGTCGTCTGTCTCGCGGATTTGCCATGAGATTACTCTGACCTAGAGTTGGCGTTTTGGAAGATATCTGAGTGGGTCAACAGGCTTCCCATTTTGCCTAATCTCAAAATGCAACATGGCTTGCCCGTTGGTGCCCCTACCCATACTTGCAATGTGCTGCCCGGTCCTTACTCTGTCCCCTTCTTTGACCAACACTTTGCTGTTGTGCGCGTAGGCGCTGAGATATGTTTCGCTGTGTTTGATGATAATAAGCTTTCCATAGCCAATAAGTCCACCACCACTGTAGACAACTTGCCCCGGGGCCGCTGCAGATATCGCCTCTCCAAAGCGCCCGGTAATATCAAGACCTCGTTCTGCAAACAGAGAATTTGATTTGAAAAGCGAACCTTTGGCGGGCCATTGCCAGCTAATCGTTCCCCACTGAGTTTTTTTCTTGGCCTTTGAAGTCGACGCTTTGGGTTTGACCGGTGAATGTGTCCGTGCTGGCTTCGGGTGTATAGTGGTTTTTTTTGCTGCAGCGTGTTGGCGAGTCGTGTTGATCTTAGGCGGAGTCAGGCGCACAACTTGTCCCGGGTGGATTACGTACGGTTTGTATATACGATTCCAACGAGCCACATCACGGTAGTCCTGTCCGTATCGCCAAGCAATCGAATACAGTGTTTCCCCTGCTGCCACAACATGATAGCCTGCTCGTGCTCCCCCGGTGTCAGGCGATACACTTTTGGTTGGCGGCGCTGGAGGCGATTTCGATACCGCCACAGGCGCTTCGGGTTCGTTAGTCGCAATGGGCACATGGCCGGTACTCATGCAGGCACTCAATCCCACCGTGAGGATAAAACACAAACCGAAATAATTTCCCTTGCTTGATGTTCGTACCCGCATGCTATTTCATCCGACCCCTTCTAACATCGGGACGAAGCTAACCCAATCCAACCGCTCCTCATGAAACCCCTCTTCCGTTCTCGAGATCAGAAACAACTCCTGTTCGCCTGGTAACCCAACAGGAATAACCAAGCGCCCACTGGGCCCAAGTTGATCCAAGAGTACCTCTGGGACACCGAGCGGTGCTGCGGTGACGACGATTCCATCATAGGGCGCATACTCGGGCCAGCCCTGGTTGCCATCACTATGATCGATTCGAATATTGCGAAACTTAAGCATTCTGGCTTTCTCACGCGCCTTGCGCGCCAGCGCCTCGATACGCTCCACGCTGTAGACCTTGCCTACCAATCGGGCTAAGACTACTGCTTGATAACCACAACCAGTACCAATCTCCAATACCTTCTCCATCGCACCACCATCGAGCAGTGCTTCCGTCATACGCGCAACAATGTACGGTTGAGAGATGGTCTGCCCGTGACCTATGGGCAAGGCATTATTCTCGTAGGCACGGCTCGCCAAAGCCTCATCGACGAAGATGTGTCGGGGTATGTCGCGTATAGCCTCCAAGACCTCAGCAGACTGAATACCCATTTCGCGAAGACACCGTATCAGCCGATCACGGGATCGCTGCGATGTCATGCCGATGCCACGATAGTCAGCGCTCATCAATCGGCATGTCCTTTAACCACTCGGCAACCGCGTCGAGCACGCCGTGACGAGTAAGATCAGCTTGCAAAGGTGTAATGGAAACGTAGTTATTTTGTACGGCAAAGAAATCGGTACCAGATCCCGCGTCTTGCTGGGCTCCTGGAGGGCCAACCCAATAGATCGGCCGCCCGCGCGGATCCTTCGCTTTGATCACTGGCTCGGATTTATGCCGGTGCCCAAGTCGTGTCACTTGAAATCCAGCGAGTTGGTTCCATGGGAGATCAGGCACATTGACATTAAGGATGGTATCAGGTGGCAAGGGGCGGGAACACATACCGTTGATCAGAAACTTCACGACGTCGACCGCAGTTTCGAAATGCGTCGCTTGATCATGCGCTAAAGAGACCGCCATCGCAGGATAGCCGAGAAAGCGCCCCTCCATGGCCACCGCAACGGTACCTGAATACAAAACATCATCCCCGAGATTAGCACCTGCATTGATTCCGCCGATTACCATGTCGGGCTCTTTATCGAGCAGTCCGGTGATGGCTAAATGAACGCAGTCCGTCGGTGTGCCGTTTACGTAGATGACGCCATCATCCGCATATTGCGCGCGGATGGGCACATCGAGTGTCAGGGAATTGCTGGCACCGCTGCGATCCCGATCGGGCGCAACGACTGAAACCTCACCTATTGCTGAAAGGGCCTCCGCCAGGCATTGGATCCCCGGCGCCTGATAGCCATCATCATTACTCAGCAAAAAATGCATAGCACCCTAGTTAATTCGACACATCCCATTGTAGCCAAAACGCTCTCACGCAACCTATCGCCAGCCATGCGCCCGTAAACGCCTGCTTCTCATTTCGAAATACATGAAGGATCAGCTTGCGATCAGGAACTCCAAAAGTGCCTTCTGTGAATGAAGGCGATTCTCACACTCATCCCACACGACACTATGCGGTCCATCTATGATCTCAGCCGTCACTTCTTTACCCCGATGCGCAGGCAAGCAATGCATGAACAACGCGTCCGGTTTCGCCAGGGACATCAGCGCGGCGTTTACCTGATACGGGCCAAAGACACGTGAACGCTCTTCGGTCTCCTGTTCCTGGCCCATGCTTACCCAGACATCAGTCGCCACGAGATCGGCACCCCGAACCGCCGCATTAGCATCATCAAGAAGTTGAACATGACCCGATGCCTTGGCCACGATGTCAGCAGTAGGCTCATAACCTGTCGGACAAGCTATGTTCAGTGCAAAATCAAACTGTAATGCGGCGTTAATATAGGAATGGCACATATTGTTACCATCACCTACCCATGCCACCTGCTTCCCTCGTATGGGTCCGCGGTGCTCATAATACGTCTGCATGTCAGCCAGCAGTTGGCAAGGATGAAACGTATCCGATAACCCATTAACGACCGGGACCTGAGCATGCGCCGCGAATCGTTCGAGCTTTTCGTGCTCAAAGGTCCTCACCACAATGCAATCGACCATGCGTGAAAGCACACGAGCAGTGTCTTCAAGCAACTCGCCGCGTCCGAGTTGGGTGTCGTCGGGTGACAGGAAAATGGCATCACCACCAAATTGAATCATTGCTGTCTCAAACGACACGCGGGTACGCGTCGACGACTTCTCGAACAACATCGCGAGCACTCGGTCTTCGAGCGGGCGATAGCGCCTGCCTTTACGCTGCATAGATTTGAGCTCGATTGCGCGCTGAACAAGCTGCTCCAGGTCCGATGATGCGATGTCCGTCAAACGAAGGAAATGACGCGCTTTCATTGGACGCCCCTGTGCGCACCCTGCAGATAGATGGAAATGACCTCAGAGACGACATCAACGATCTGGTCAGCTTCAGTATCACTGATTATCAATGGAGGCAACAAGCGCACAACGTTTCCCTCAGTGACGTTGATGAGCAGTTTGCGCTCAAGTGCCATACTCACCAAGTTTGTACAGGGCCGGTCCAATTCGATGCCAATCATAAGACCTTGACCGCGTATTTCCTTCACCCCCTTGACGTTTCTCAACACGTGCCTAAACCGCGACAGCATCCGCTCACCGAGTTCCGCCGCCCGCATTGCCAGTTCATCGCGTTCCATCGTTTCGATAACCGCCAATGCAGCCCGGCATGCTAAGGGGTTACCCCCGAAGGTCGAACCGTGCGTACCGGGTTGCAGCATCTCGGCGCCTTTTCCGCGCGCAAGGCAGGCGCCGATGGGGACGCCATTACCAAGCGCCTTCGCCAGCGTCATCACGTCCGGGAGGATGCCCGCGTGCTGGCACGCAAACCATCGGCCGGTTCGACACATCCCGGTCTGCACTTCATCCAGCATCATCAACCAGCCCCGATCGTCACACAGTCCCCTGACACCGCGGAGATACCCCTCACTCGGCACGACGATCCCGCCCTCCCCTTGAATGGGTTCTAGCAACACGGCGACCACATCGGCACACTGGTTGCCCAGCTCGTGCAGCGCCTCAAGGTCACTGTAGGGCACCGGCAGGAATCCCGCTACCAGCGGTTCGAATCCTGCCTGGAACTTTCGATTCCCTGTGGCACTTAAGGTGGCAAGTGTTCGTCCGTGGAAACCCCCTTCCATCACGACCACGACCGGGCGACTGATGTTCTTCTGATGCCCATAGACGCGTGCGATTTTAATCGCCGCCTCGTTCGCTTCCGCCCCAGAATTACAGAAAAAGGCGTTCTGCATGCCTGAAAGCACCGTCAAGCGCGATGCAAGCCTTTCCTGGAGTGGAATTCCGTAAAGGTTAGACGTATGGGTGAGCTGGCTAGCCTGCTTACACAACGCCTCGCTAACTGCCGGATGCGCATGCCCCAGGGCACAGACCGCGATCCCACTCAGGGCATCGAGATATGGGTTGCCCTGCTCATCCCACAGCCAGGCACCGGCACCGCGTTCGAAGGCTACGGGTAATCGCCTGTAGTTTGCCATTAAGACGTCACTCATTGAATTATGTTGTAACTCGTTAGGTCAAAATCACTCGTCAATCTATAAAATGCCTTTCCTAAAAATGAGAAGCCCGGCCTGATGCCGGGCTAAACGAACCACTGGATCAGAAAGGTATTTAGAAAGGCAGCCCGTGAGCCCCCGCGACCATAAAAAGCAGCATAGGAATCGACAGCAGTACATTGGTACGGGATGCTAGGAACGCTGTCCGCTTGGCTCGAGCCTTTTCCTCATCACTTGCTTCCACCATGCCAAGCACTTTCTTCTGATTGGGCCATATAAGCACCCACACATTGAATAACATGATGGTGCCAAGCCAGGCGCCCATCCCGATTGTTGCGTTATACCCTGAAAGCAAAAATGCATCTACAGAGCTGTACTGCGGAGCCATCTCAAGGTAGGCCACGCCAGCAAGCCATGTCACCAGGGCTGTCCAGCGGAACCACAAAAGTGCCAATGGCGCTACGTACTTGCCGATGGCGGCAGGACCCGGACCATCCTTGTCCGCAGCAGCCGTATTCAGTGCGGGCGCCTGCACAAAGTTGAAATAGTACAAAAGCCCAATCCAGGTAATACCTGCGATAATGTGCAACCAGCGATCTAGTACTAGCCAGTCCATAATTCAGCCCCCCGAAGCATCTAGCGTCCGCATGTTATGATTTAGACGCCTGCAATCGCCTTGACGATAAAGACAAGAATGATCGCCAACACAATTCCGGAAATGATGGTGCCTGTGATGGAGTTAAGTGGGTTCATTGCATTCCCCCCGGTGGATATTAACCCATTTTCGATTGTTCGCGATACAGGTCGCCCACGGCCACGATGGATTAAATAGTTATCAAGTTTGCTCATTCAATGCAAGTGATTTCACCGCCAACTCATTGGCGGCAAGCGGGACCGCGATATTGCCCGCCACGGGCTAAGCCTTGAGCCCAAAGCCTATGGATCCGGTCGAACTTAGCCTTTTCTCCAGCCGCATACAATTCGTTTGCGAAGAGATGGGGGCTGTCCTCAGACGGACCGCCTTCTCACCGAACATTAAAGATCGCTTGGATTTCTCGTGTGCGGTCTTCGATGCGGCCGGCCAACTCTGTGCCCAAGCTGCCCATATCCCCGTACACCTCGGGAGCATGGCCTACGCCATGGCTGACATTATCGGGCGCCTTGACTGGCAGGAAGGCACTATGGTCATTCTTAACGATCCCTATCTCGGGGGCACCCATCTCCCCGATGTCACCCTCATCGCACCGTTGTTCGGCCAGCGCCGTCACCTGGGATTTGTTGCTAACCGTGCCCATCATGCTGATATTGGCGGCCGCACTCCGGGCTCCATGCCGCTCGCTGACACCTTAGAAGACGAAGGGTTGATCATTCCGCCTAGCTACCTTATGCGAGATGGCGAGATTTCGGAGGAATTGCTCACACACATCCTCAGCACAACACGCAATCCATCCATCGGGCGCGGGGATCTGGCCGCCCAGATTAGCGCGAATCTCGTCGGCCTAAAAAGGCTCAATCACTTAGTTAACCGCATGGGTCAAGGCCCATACGGCGACGCATTGGGTGCCCTCAACGACTACGCCGAATCACTTGCCATCGCCGGTCTCAGCAATATCCCGAGCGGCACCTATCGGTTCCAGGACGTGATGGATGACGACGGGTACGGGCGCGGCGATATCCCAATCAAGATCGCTATAACAGTGTCGCCTAGGCGCATTCATGTGGACTTTAGCGGCACAGCAAAACAGGTGAGAGGCAATATTAACTGCCCGCTGTCGGTGGCCGCCGCCGCCGTCTACTACACATTTCACTGTCTTATGCCTCCCCACACCCCGGCCTGCACCGGCAGTTTTCGCCCCATTACCCTGAACGCCCCTAAGGGCTGCCTCCTGAATGCCCGGCGGCCGGCAGCGGTGGCAGCTGGTAATGTAGAGACCAGCACACGCGTGGTCGATGTCGTTCTGGGAGCGCTGGCCAAGGCAGTGCCCGAGCGCATCCCTGCCGCGAGCCACGGGAGTATGAACAATGTCGCCATGGGTTCCGACAACTGGGATTACTACGAGACGCTGGGCGGTGGGATGGGCGCTGGCCGCCACGGTGGCGGCTTAAGTGGCGTGCAGACCCATATGACAAACACCCTCAATACGCCCGTTGAAGTAGTCGAGATGTACTATCCATTGCGTATCAGGCGGTACACACTGCGGGATAATTCAGGTGGTTTAGGGTTACGCGCCGGCGGCGATGGGCTGGAACGCGAATATGAGTTCCTTGCCAACACCACAGTGACGCTCTTGACCGAACGCAGGTTCCATGCGCCATGGGGACTTAACGGGGGTAGCGATGGACAGTGCGGAGTGAACCTATTGAACGACCATCCCTTACCGGCCAAGGTGAGTTTTATTGCCGGGCGCGGCGATCGCCTGACTATCAAGACAGCGGGCGGCGGCGGCTGGGGTCTTTCAAACAGGGAATAGATGATCGCATTGCCCCACTCAAACGCCTCTCATCTGCTTTAGCATCATCAGGTCCCAACCCACTAGGTCTTCCTTTCTGAAACCGAAACGCCTAGACTAATTTTAAATTTCGGGTCGCAATGCGCATACAAATCGCTATAGCCCGTGACCACATGAGGTAGAACGATGGACGTCATACAACGAATCAAAGATCAGATCGAAGGTAATCCCATTGTCCTTTTCATGAAGGGGACGCCCGATGCGCCACAGTGTGGCTTCTCAATGCAAACCGCTCAGGCGCTCAAGGCATGTAACGTTGAGTTTGCCTACGTCGATATACTTGCAGAACCAGAGATCCGTGCGAACCTACCGCACTATTCAAATTGGCCAACCTTTCCTCAAGTGTTCATCAACGGCGAGTTAATTGGCGGTTGTGATATTACGCTCGACCTATTTAAAAAGGGCGAGTTGCAGAGGATGGCCCAAGAGGTCGCCGCCCAGTCAACTAATTAATGCCCGTAACCGGAATATGTGACGAGGCAACCGGGGCGCCATATCTCGCACTGACATCGAGTGGCTGCGACGTTACTCTGAAGGATCACGCCTTGCATGAGTCACACCCTCGTCTGCTTCATACCTGTTCCAGAGACATTTCCCACCGCTCGCCTGTTCAATGGCTGCCAGGCACCTTTGATGAGCCTTAACTTCCGAGTCTGTCGGCGCGATCACACGCAATTGTGGACGCTCGCCATCAAAGCGTCGGGGGCTCTCTTTACTCCCGATGACACCCACGTTTCCACGGTCTAACGATAACTTGGCCTGGCCCCCTGTCATCGCCAGGTAAACATCCGTCAGAATCTCTGCATCCAGCAGCGCACCGTGCTGTTCGCGCTGGGAGTTGTCGACACCATACCTTTTGCACAGCGCATCAAGACTGTTCTTCTGACCCGGATGCAGTTCACGTGCGAGTGCCAGAGTGTCCAGTATGGTGCAATAGTCTTCAATCTGGCCCCACTCCGGCCCTAACTGGCTCAATTCGTAGTTGATAAAGGCAACATCAAACGGCGCGTTATGAATGATTAGCTCCGCGCCTTTCACAAAGTCAATGAAATCACCCGCTATTTCGGGGAAGCGCGGTTTGTCTGCCAGCGACGCAATACTGATCCCATGCACTTCAAACGCTCCGTCATCAATCTCCCGCTCGGGATTAAGATATTGCTGGTAGCGCCGCTCAGTGATTCGGCGATTGATGGTTTCAACACATCCGATCTCAATGATGCGGTGACCCTGAGACGGCTCAAGACCCGTCGTTTCAGTATCAAGCACAATCTGTCTCATCCTGTCCCTCTACTGTTAAGTACATAGATGACTCAACGCTCATACAGCAACTCATCGATGCCCTGATTGGCAAGCTGATCGACAATCTCATTTTCGGCGTGTCCACTGTGGCCCCTCACCCATCGCCATTCAACGTCATGACGGTCTACCGCCGCCTCCAAACGCTGCCAAAGGTCAGCATTCTTGACCGGTTTTTTAGCTGCTGTCTTCCATCCCCGCTGTTTCCAGTTTGGCAACCATTCAGTAAGCCCGTTTTTAACATATTGCGAATCGGTAGTAAGTCGAACCGCACATGGCCGCTTCAATGCTTCAAGGCCCTTTATCGCAGCCAGCAATTCCATGCGATTATTGGTGGTATCAGGTTCGCCACCGTAGAGCTTCTTCTCTTTTCGGTTATATCGTAATAGCACTCCCCAACCGCCCGGCCCCGGATTTCCGCGACAAGCACCGTCAGTGAAGATCTCCACCACAGCGCCCACTCACTCCGCCACCGCTGGGGACATTGTATCATCCTCAAACATTGTTAATTCCCCTCGTACTCGGCTCAGCAATCCCGGATGAAATGATCTGGCGGTGAGCGCGCCATGATGTCTTGACAGGCGTCACCGTCGCAACGCGCTTCTTCGCAACGACGATATACGCGCCTCCCAGATATGGCCAACACGTCCGTCCTATGCGCTCAAGCAATTCAAGCTTACTCATGACCCTTTCACTAGGCAACGGTGGGCGGAAATAGAATCGACGAGCTTTGATAATGTCAAAACCCAAAAGTGCCAGCCAGTCCTTTATGCGGGCAATCCCGAAAAAGCGGCCACACCAAGGCGGCTCGCCTCGCCAAGCAAGCACCGTGCGCCAGAGGCCCCACAAGCTCCATGGATTAAAGCCAAGGATGACGAGATGGCCTTCTCCGATGAGGATGCGTTCGGTCTCACGCAAAACTTGGTGAGGATCGGGTTCAAATTCAAGTAAATGTGGCAAGACGACCACATCGACGCTTTCGGATACGAGCGGCAATGCTCCACTTAAACAGATGGGCCCAGAGCAGTCTCTTGTGGCCTCTCCTGGATGGGTATTGATAACGGTCCGATGGGAGACACGGCTGGAGGCAAGTAGGTCCACCGTGCCAAGCCAACCAATTTGTATAATGTGGTAGCCGAACAGATCGGGCAGAACCTCACTAACCTGTTGAGATTCCCCCTCCACCAGACTGAGACCGGGATAATCAGAAAGCCACTGGTTCAGCCGCGTCCGAACGCTCGAACCGGGGCGATCATTAAGCAAAGAACTCATCGTAGTGCATTTCACCCATTGGCGGACAACAGAATAACCCTTCAGAGGCCATGGCGACCAGCCATCGTTGACCCAACGCTCATTCCCTGCGAGCATGATCTCATGTTCAAGATCACGCCGGTCGCTGCATTAAAGGACAACTATGTTTGGCTGATTCAGCAAGATGCCGAAAAGCGCGTTGCGATCGTCGATCCGGGCGATGCGGCACCCGTTTTAACGACGTTAAAGGAAACGGGACTTGATCCTGAAGCCATCTTAATCACGCATCATCACTGGGATCATGTCAACGGAATCCAGGCGCTGGTAGACCACTACACGATTCCGGTCTACGGTCCTGACACAGAATCATTTCATGGCAAGACCAACGGGCTTACCGAAGGCGACGAAGTCAAACTTACCGCCCTCAATGCTTCCTTCACAATTTTTGATGTTCCTGGTCACACTGCCGGCGCTATCGCCTACTACGGACATGGTATGCTTTTCAGCGGCGATACGTTGTTTACTGCTGGATGTGGCCGATTGTTCGAGGGCACTGCCGAGCAAATGTATCTCTCACTAACAAAACTAGCGAAATTACCAAATGATACCAAGCTCTACTGCGGCCATGAATACACTTTGTCCAACCTAAGGTTTGCGCAGATGGTAGAACCTGGGAATACAGATATTAAGACGCGCATCCAAACTACACAGCGGTTGCGTGAGAACGGCTTACCCACCGTACCTGACATCATGGCAACGGAACTGTTAACGAACCCCTTTTTGCGGACTGATGTCCCCGGGGTCATCGCGGCTGCGGAGTCCTACGCAGGGAAACCGCTATCTGGAGGTGCTGAGGTATTTGGCGCAATTCGCGCCTGGAAAGACTCAAGCCGGTAAATTGGAGTATGAAGGATAATACATGACGGATCTGCTTCGAATACTGCTGCTTCCTCTGTTGAAGCTGCTGTACCGGGTCAAAGTGATTGGGCTCGAACACTACCATGCCGCTGGTGATCGCGTACTCATCGTGGCGAATCATACCTCGTTGTTGGACGGGATGTTGCTCGCTGTCTTTCTACCTGGCCATCCAACGTTTGCCATCAACATAAAGATGGCTAAGAAATGGTACCTCCAGCCATTCGTGCCGTTCGTAAATCTGTTTACCATCGACCCAACGAACCCATTATCCATGAAGGCATTGATCAAGTTTCTTAAATCCGATCGTAAAGCGATCATCTTTCCTGAGGGGCGCATCACCGTAACGGGATCCTTAATGAAGATCTATGAAGGTCCCGGCATGGTTGCCGAAAAATCAGGCGCGATGGTATTGCCAATCGGTATCGAAGGTGCACAATTCACGCCCTTCTCATATCTCCGCGGGCGCATTCCGATTTCATGGTTCCCAAAAATTACAATCACAATACTGCCGCCCACTCGAATTGAAGTACCCTCGCAAATTCGTGGTCGTGCCCGTAGAAAAGCTGCCAGAGATGTTTTTGAAAACATTATGAAGCAGATGATTTTCAGCACCCGGAATCACCGCACTACGATCTTTGCGGCACTGTTAGACGCTGCGACGCACTTTGGCAGTTCGCATGTTATTGCCGAAGACATGGACCGTCATCCAATGACATACAGACAATTGATTACGCGCGCATTCATGCTCTCTCGTGCCATCGCACAGCACACGAAACAGGGAGAACGCGTCGGTATCCTACTACCCAACGCTATCGGGAACATCACTACATTTATGGCTATGCAGTGTCGGGGCCGTGTGCCCGCGATGCTGAACTTTACTGTTGGCCCCCAGGGACTGTTAAGGGCCTGTCAAACAGCAGAGCTGCGTTCGGTATACACGTCGCGGCGTTTTATTGAGAGCGCAGAACTCGAAGATAGCGTAGCCCTGCTCCGGGACAAGGTTAATGTGTACTACCTGGAAGACGTACGAGCAGGCCTCTCGTTGAGACACAAGTTTGCGGCAGTGATCGCAGGGTACTTTCCGCGCCTAACCTTCGAACGGATCAGAGGCACAGTGACGCCGGATGACCCCGCACTGGTCCTCTTCACCTCTGGCTCAGAGGGCCTTCCCAAAGGCGTGGTATTGTCACACAGCAATCTACTGGCAAATTGCGCACAAGTGCACTGTTACATCGACTTCACGCCACGTGATATCGTGTTTTTGGCCTTACCTATGTTTCATTCCTTTGGCATTACAGTCGGGGTACTGCTGCCGCTCTTAGAGGGAAGCAAGGTCTTTCTGTACCCGTCACCACTGCACTATCGCTTGATACCGGAGATCTCATACCAGATTGGTGCAACGATTCTATTCGGAACCAACACGTTCCTGGCCGGCTACGCCCGCTATGCACACCCGTATGATTTTTACTCCATGCGCCATGTCGTGGCCGGTGCGGAGAAGCTGCAGGATGACACCCGCCGCATCTGGGCGGATAAGTTTGGTATCCGCATTCTGGAAGGATATGGCGTCACGGAAGCGAGTCCCGCAATTTCCGTAAACAACTATATGGGCAACAAGCCTGGTACCGTCGGGCGCTTCGTCATTGGCATGGACTGGTATTTGGCGCCAGTCCCTGGCATGACAGAGGGTGGGCGTCTCGTCGTGCGTGGCCCCAACATCATGAAAGGCTATCTCTTGCATGGCAACCAAGGCAAGCTGACACCTCCCTCGACAGAGCGCGGCGAAGGTTGGTATGACACCGGCGACATCGTACACGTCGATAAAGACGGCTTTATCACAATCGTGGGACGCGCGAGGCGATTTGCCAAGATTGGTGGCGAGATGGTTTCGCTATCAACCGTCGAAGAAGTGGCTCGCAAGGCCTGGCCCAACGGCACCCACGCTGCTGTCAGCTTGGTAGACAAGAGAAAAGGGGAACGAATCATTCTTGTTACGGACTACGAGGAAGCAGAACGCAGGGATCTCGTTGAAGTGACACGTGCACGCGGCATCGGCGAGCTTTATATCCCACGAACCATCATGATCATCGACGCCCTACCGATACTCGGTACAGGCAAGGTTGACTACACAACCCTGACCGATCGGGTGCAATCGCGGCAGGTAGAGGAAGCACTCGAACCGTTCGAGGCCACCGATCCACACTAGTCGGCTAGGCCCGCCTCGATCGCATTGATTACGTCGTTCTCGACCTCCCACCATAGCTCTTCTGCCGGACTACCCTCGGCGACAACAGACGGGCGTTTAAAAAGGATCGTAGTCACCCCCTGTTTGTGAATGATCGTTATGCTCAACGGACAGAGGGCAAGCATGCGAGGATCCGCATTGCTGACCTGGTTGGTATACCAGGGATTGCAAAATACCATGCTCCGGATCCCTTCGAGCTGGTTGCGGTTATAGTCCTCTCCCCATCGTTCCGCGTTGCGAGCAAGGCTCTTGCCCATATTGGCCTCGAATATCACGTAGTAGCCAGCCTCCTCTAGCGACTTGTAAACCGTGTCGTACACTACATCCATGGGCTGGTGGACGGACTTTTCGTAGATCACCCCCGATTCTGCGTAGGCGTTCCATGCCAGCCAGATCACCATTAAGAACGCCAGCCGTATTTTCTTCATCGCAAAACCCTCAATCATTGACCTACCTAAACATTACCTTCTATTTTCATTGATGCACGCGGCAATTGCACCTCAGAATGAACAAAACTTGGCGGGATCACGATCATGCAGACGCAGGACGTGGACAGCTAATTGCAGCCACCCCGTACAGGCAGAGCGCCAGCAGGATGACTGTCATAAAGCCAAACTGAATCGCCAACACGGTTGCGAGTACTGCACTGATCACTGAAGCGCAACCGTTAATGCCCCAAGCCCACGGAATCATCGCCGGTGCGACATTAGCGACGCGCAATAGTCCCATTGGAAAGGGCATCCCCATACAAAACGCGAGCGGCGCGATCAATAGCAGAGAAATCGCAACCTTTGCCGCGTCTGCCATCGGCATTAACCAAACAAATATTCCGGGAAGCACAACGAGGTAGCTGAGCGCGACCAAGCTGATCCCGCCGATCGGCCATAGCACGCTTTGATTTCCAACCCCATGGCTGCGCCTTCCTGCAAAGATGCTGCCAAGACCGGCAAAAAAGAGGAACCCAGCTAGTACAACCGACACCGCATATAACGGGTGACTGAGAAATAAGATGAATTTCTGGATGAATGCGATTTCGATGAACAGAAAGGCTAAACCCACGGCAAAAAAATACAAAGACACGCGCCCACTCTGTTGCCATTTCACATCTTCTATCACCTCGTGACGTCTCCTGACCACAAGCGGTAGCAATATCAATACAAAACTTGCAAGCACTGCCTGAAGCAACGTCGCAATAAGGACTAAATAGCCGAGCTCAAGCATTGACAGACCGCCGCGCCCACGCAATGCTAGGATCTCAGGCAAAATGGCCCATTTGAAGAACTTGAAGAAATACGGTTTATCATCCGTTGTGGGCGTAATATCGAACTTATACCGTTCAATGAAACTATCACGCTCATCACCTAAAAGATTCGACGCTGCCTCAAAGAAGAATGCTTGGTCCAGTATGTTGTATTGATTTGCTTCTTGAGCCTGCATCCCCGGATAATAAGCGACGTCAAACCAGCGTGAATCACAGAACGCGCGCATGATCCCAATCTCTTCATTCGTAAATATCCCGTTTTTAACCAACAAGGTGCTCGTCTTCCAGCCGCGAATCCACACGATGCGATCTTCAGGATCATTAACGTCCATCTGCTCCAGCGCCGTCACAATTGTTGCAAAGAGTTTGGCGCCATCCCGCGGTGGAAGCTTGACCCAGCGAGTGATCGCTAGCATCCCTTCTGGTTTGAGCCGCTGCAGGTAGGTCTGCACTGCTTCAACCGTATAGAGATAACTCTCGCTAAGGGCGTACAAGCCTGCAGACGAAGCATTAAAGGCATCCAGCAAGGCAACCTGAATCAAATCAAAATGACGATCACTTTTGGCGACATAGCCTCGAGCCTCAGCAACATGAACATGGACGGGATCAAGGTTGTACAGCCCGCCTGCAAAATCGGCATAGGCATGTTGCACGAGATCAACAATGTCAGGGTTGAGCTCGACAGCATCAATCTCGCGGGCATCATGATAAAGGGCCTGCAATACATCTGCCCCACCGCCTGCACCAAGAATCAGAACACGGGGTGTATCCAGCAAATGGTAAGGCAGCGCCGAAGGTAGGAAATCTAAATAAGCTAATTGATCCGTCTCGCCGTTATATCGCGTGATGACACTCAACGAGTCGCCGTCGGTAAAAAGTCCCAATTGTGGCGGCGGCTCGCTTTGATTATTCAGACTCAGACCCGGGGCATGTCGAAATGGAATGATCGGGCTCTCCACCAATGTGACCAAACCCAAGGGACTTGATCGCTCATCAATGCTATCCGCACCGATGACCTGGAGCGCCTGACTTAATCCCTTGTATTGGATTGGTGTGATTTCCATCCATCGTTCTGGCAACCCAATTGGCAATAGCACGGCGATGAGGACTAAAACCGTGCCCAGCCATCGAGGTTGCCCTCTCAACCCGATCCAGGACACAGCGGATGCGATCACGGCAACGGCACCCAGAAATTTCACTGCATCCATGGGCGCAAAGATGAACAACAAGAGGATGATTCCCAATGCGCCCCCGCCAGCACCAACAAGATTGACTCCATATATTCTGTGGATCGATCCAGTAAACCGGCACAACGCTAGACCAATACAGTTAGCAGCAAAAAAAAATGGGAAAAAAAGCAACAGATTAAGTACAAGCAACCATAACCACTGATGGTAATCCCACAAGATCTCAAGCGGATTGAATGGGACATGTTGTGCCAATAGCACGCCCACCAACATGAACACTGCAATAAACAGTCCATTAACTACGTAGGCGACCGGAAAGTTCTTTGATAAACGATGGAAGGTGAGCGAAAGAAACGCTCCGCTCGCTCCGAAGCCAAGCAATGCGACGCTGATCATCATGTAGGCGAAATGATGCCATAGGATGATCGAAAAGATACGCATCAACAAGATCTCGTACGCAAGCGTGAGCGCAGAGATCAGTCCGATGGAGATAAGAAAGGGAACTGAAGGTTGAGAGTTTTGACCGCTTGCGTCTGCCCCTCTAGTCAAGATTGCGCGTCCACAACGTTAGTGTCCCCCGGTAAATGGAACAAAGCGAACCGGTAATAATTCTCTTGTAGTGATCTTTCCGTCGATATTCTTCTCAACCAACACCAAATATTGAGTCATAAAACCGCTGCCAACCGGGATCACCATTTTGCCGCCGGGCTTGAGTTGATCGATGAGAGGCGGAGGAATATACCCGGCCGCTGCAGTGACCACGATGGCATCGAAGGGGGCATTTTGTTCCCAACCGTAGTATCCGTCACCAATACGTGTTGTGATATTCTGATAATTTAGCCGTTGCAGACGTTCGCTCGCTTGCTGGCCCAGTTCCTCAATGATCTCAATCGTGAACACCTGCTTGACGAGTTTAGCCAACAGCGCCGCTTGGTATCCCGAACCTGTTCCAATTTCGAGCACTACACCGTTACCATCCAAATTCACAACGTCAGTCATCAATGCGACGATGTAGGGTTGCGAAATGGTCTGTCCGTAACCAATCGGCAATGGCCTATTAACGTAGGCATATTTACGGACGTTGGAAGGAACGAATTCGTGGCGGGGAACGGTTGCCATCGCTTCCATGACGCGCTCGCTCAGATCTGATTTTCCAATTTCCGTGCTGGTCGCACGCACATCGGCCCTGATCTCCATCACCATTCTCCTCCGGGCCTCGGCGTAATCATTGGCGGCAGATACCAGAAACGGCATCGAAGACAAGGTCAAAATCAGCTGGCAGACGAGAAGAACTCTTAACGTCAGCATACGCGTACACACGTTCCGATCAGTTTTACAGTGTGCGGGAAAATATATCCAAGCAATGTTAACAGGCAGCGAATACTTGTGCATTCAACCGTGAATGGCCATCAGACGAACGCAGCGCGTTTCTAAGGGGCGCCAGCATGTCGCTGCCCTATTATGTTGTCTTTAATGCCCAAAGCATGCTAGAACCCTATATCAGAGCGCCAACATCACTCGAGCCATTGCACCGAGTCAGGTCGCTTTCGATTGCGACAGTATTTCATCTTCAAACTCTTTGCCGTATGCGCGCTGTTGCTCGGTGCGCCACTCGTCGGCGTACTGCTCACCGGAAAACCCCTGACTGTCTACCTCGAATTTCCTCCCGTCACCCGCTACGTCGCACATGCTACGTTATCCTGGCCACTCTTTATCATGGCAGCACTCAGCGGGTTCGTGCTTTTGGCTTGGATCGTATTCCTAGCAATCCCTGACGCAGCAGCCCCATCAAGACCCAGCGTGTCGCGAAGATCCATGCCGTGGTGGGGTTGGCTTGCGCTCATGTCGCTCGCCGTATTCTGGATGCTGGCCTGGAGCCGATTTGCTTGGTTTCGACCGCTGCAACAGTTCACCTTCACTCCCTTGTGGCTTTCCTACATTGTGCTTATCAATGCGCTCGTCTACCGACGGACCCAAGCGTCGCTCGTCACTCACAGACCAGGTTCCTTATTGGCCTTGTTCCCAGCCAGTGTTCTGTTTTGGTGGTACTTCGAATATCTAAACCGGTTTGTGCAGAACTGGTATTACATTGGAATTGAAAGCTTTGGCCCGGGCGAATACACACTGCACACAAGTCTAGCCTTCTCGACTGTCCTGCCAGCCGTCATCAGTACCCTGGCATGGGTAAAATCGTTCCCACAGCTCGCCGAGCGGCGCCTCAGATGGCGCGTCACGATCCCACCATCACCGCGGGGCGCGCGCTTGACTATTGTGATCGCCTGCTGTGGCCTTGTGGGGCTTCCGATCTGGCCCGATTACCTGTTTCCCCTCATTTGGATTACACCCTTGCTGCTCATCGTTTCTGTCCAGGTGGTCCTGGGCGAACGCACGGTATTTGCCCCGCTAGCTGACGGCGACTGGCGCCCGGTCTACCTGCCTGCCATCGCGGCGCTCATATGTGGCTTGTTTTGGGAGATGTTTAACTATTTGAGCTACGCCAAGTGGATCTATTCCATCCCATTTGTACAGCGCTACGAGATCTTTGAGATGCCGCTCGTAGGTTACATGGGTTACCTGCCATTTGGACTCGAGTGCCTGGTCATCGCCGACCTGGTAGAGCGCCTTAGACATCGGTCTGACGCACAGCAACGGGCCTAAGCGACACCAGCCACTATCGACTGCGTTGATAAGTCCCCATGAGCTCGGCCTTGGCCAGAATGTGTTCCTCCATGGCGGCCTCCAACTCTGCTTTGGTGGGCTTACTAAGGTCTTCTAAGATGACATCGAGCGCATAAAGCTTGTAAAAATATCGATGGCGTCCGATGGGTGGGCACGGCCCCTTATAGCCTGTCTGCTGCCAGTCATTGCGTCCCTCCTTGGTACCGGTAGGCAGATCCTTCGTCGAGACGGCTTCGGATAATCCGGGCGCCGATGCAGGCAGGTTATACAATACCCAATGCACCCACGTCATTTTCGGCGCAGCCGGATCAGGCGCGTCCGGATCGTCAACGATCAACACAAAACTCTGTGTTCGCTGGGGGATATCGGACCACGACAGCGCCGGTGAGATATCTTTGCCATCACAGGTATACGCGGACGGGATTTCCCCATTTTGACTGAATGCCGACGATGTCAGTGAAAGACCCATCTGAATACCCTCTCCTCGTCTATCTGCGAATGCGCTGTGCGATGCGAAGAATGCAAGTCCAGCAACACTCAAAATGAACCAAATTGTACCGGGTCGATGCCTGTTGGATCGCGCACTGCTCACGGAATTCTCTACCAATGCTCTCTGACCCCGCCAGCTTATACCTGAAATGGATCAGTAACATCTATCGCGGCTCACCGCGACACTATCCAAAAGCATAGCGCACCCATAACCGGGATGTCTGCGGGTAGTCCCCTGCCTTTAGTGCCCCTTTTTCGGCGCCCCCGACGCTAGCCGGTGAGCCCAACGCGTAGTTTCCGGCAGTCTATAGCGCCCGGTGCAGGTCATAACAAAGTCGATCGCGGAGTCCAGACCCACTCGATGGCCGATTGATACATAGACAGGTCTCACATTGGCACGCGTCCTCACCACGGCGCCGATGACTTCATCCTTGTCACGCAGGGGCTGCCATGCGCCCCGTTTATTCGACACGGCGTCGTGGTAACCGACCAACAGCGTCTTCGCAACGCCAATACTGGCAATTCCGGTCAACACCCCAAGATGGCAAGCCAGACCAAAGCGACGTGGATGGGCATATCCCTGCCCATCGCAAAGTATGAGCGTCGGTAACTGCTCTATTCCTTCCATCGCCTCAAGTACGGCCGGAATCTCTCGAAACGAGAGCAATCCAGGCACATAGGGAAAGGTGGTGGGTCGGCGTCTCACGACACATTCGTGCAGTTCAAGCATTGGATATGTGAGCACGGCGATAGCCGCTCGGGTAATGCGACCACTCGCCTCATATCCAACATCCACGCCGGCCACAAAGCGCACCGGATCCAGTCTGTCTTCCTTGATAACCTCGCCTCTAAGCTGTTCCTGGATGGATTTTGCTTCGCGGGGCGTGACGTCCCAGCTGTGACGTGATGGAATGTCCACCGTCACGTGATCAAACCTGTCAGGAAGACCACACCCACCGAGAGGACATTAGCCTTCACATCACGATGCTCATCTGCAAGATACGCTTCCTAGGCGCCACAGCACTCAAGGTGGGCTGTCGGCACCGCCTACGGCTTTCATCAGATCGCTAAGAATTGCCTTAACCAGGATCTCGCCTTTCTCTCGAGTCGCAAGCGTCGGATCACCGTACACGCCACTTGGCGAATAATTCGGTCCTTTCGGATCCGTGCGATTTAATGGGCCACTGGTCATCTCAAATATGCATGTCTCAGCCTTTTCCATATGTACCAGGTGCGGCGCGATGGCCAGCATGATCGAGGTCTCAAGCTCATCCGCATGGCTGCCACAGGGCTGGGCTGTGATTCGCTGAGCCGCTTCGCGGAAATCGGGCCCATCGTAGATGTTAACAAGCGTAATGCCTCGGCCCGTACCAATCTGCTCTATGGCTGCGTTCAATGGCCCGATCGTACTAATGCCGGTATTCAAGACGACGATGGCGCGCGCGCCAGCTCGCGAAATGCCATTCAAAATCTCGCAAATACTGGACTTGAACGTGTCATAGGAGACACTGCAGCTACCCGGGTAGTCGACAAACGCTGGATAATGCCCGTATCCCACGGGTGGCCAGACGACAACATATGCAGCATTTGAAAGCTCATCCGCAAACCAATCTGCCTGCAGGCGATCGGTGTTCATCGGCAGATGGCGTCCATGCTGTTTACATGCCGCACCGACCGGTAACACCGCCGTTGCACCTGCATCGAGGTGGCTTTGCACCACCGGCCACGTGACGTCCTCCAGCTTTATGCCCCGCTCACTGCTGCGGCAAACCATCGTCGGCCTGTCTCTCAAGTGCGCCAATCAGCTGTTGCATGCGTCGATAGTGTGAGCCCTTCCAATACACCCGGTCACAGCCCGTGCAGACCCAAAAATGCTCATAGTATTCATTGGTCTTCGGCGGTAATCGATGGACAACGGTATCTTTTCCCACAGGCGTGAGCGTCTCATTGCAACACATGCACCGCGTAAACGGTGCGATTAACCCATACAAGTCAAGCCGGGACAACACTTGTTCCAATTGTTGCCGGGGCTTATTAGCCCGCACGTAACACCCGTGCGTGATCACCCGCTGCATGAGCAAGTCGCGATCCCGCGTCAACACGATCCGGTGCTCAGCAACCGCGATCTGGGCGACGTCCCTGTCGCTGTAATTGTTTTCATAGCGCGTGTCGAAGCCCAGCATGCGCAGCTTCTTTGCCAAGGCCCCAAGATGCGAATCGGCGATAAACCGAGGCTCGCGCAGGGTGTCTTTTCGAACCCGCAGCACGGGTCCCACATCAAGCGACTCAAACTGCGGATAGACGCTAATAAAATCGCCCTCCTTGACCGTGTAGGTGAAATCCACAGACTCGCCGTTAGCGAGCACGATTTCCACCTCGGTATGGGGCACACCGAGTGCCTCGATGGCGTGCTTAACGGTGGCGCGCTCGGCGCAACAGTAGACAAACCGGCACTTTCTCCTTTCAACAGGAAGAAAGTCGTTCAGTTCTTCGTAGAAGCGAAACTCTGCAACGGCCATCGCTTTTGAAGCGAACAATGTATTACATTACGGGAGGTTATACTATATATTTAGTAAAACACATTAATGAAATAATTGTGCCCTTAAGCACGGCGCGTCTAAGGGCACCCGCCTCAAATAGCCGCCCGCAGCGCCTTAGGGGACAGGTTCGGCCTAGCCTACCTGGAAATCCGCATCTTGCGGCCGCCCGCCTGGCAGCAAGCCCCACATTCAGCAAGCGAGGCCACCTTATATATAGGAGATGTCAACTTGAGCCTAATGCTAGCCGAGTCGACGCCAAGCAACGCCAAGGCCCATCTAACCAAGATCTTTACCCTGGGCGGGCGCTGACCCTCCTGAATTCCTCTTTAAAAATAATAAGCTGCGGATGGAACTTCATACTAGGTATTAGATAAGGCCAAAAACCAAGCAAAATGACTCCTTATCTATAGCGATGACAGATCGCGTGAGACCGCTCCTCCCGGACCTTTATGCAAAACCCAAGCCCCCTCTCTATATATAGGGTGTCCAACGCAGCGTTCGACGAGGCTGACAGCCCCAGCGCAATTAACCCACCGATAACGCCAGGATTCGGCTCAGCTGGCATAGCGGTCGATTAGCCTCGCGGGCCCAGTGGTTGAAGGCCGTCTGGACCGTACTCTGGTCCGCTTTGCGCTTTGGTTCGCCGTCGAAAGCCCGCCATCGATTGAGTGCACGCACCACGTCTTTTGTGAGTATGAAGGTATCCTTCCCCACCATCCGCAGGAAATACGGCGCCGAATTCCCGCCCAGCTGTAAGCAGCGCTTGGCGAGATCCGCCCACAGATCAACGATCCGCTCAGTGGGCCAGTTAGCCAAATAAGTGCCAAAATTCCCTTTCTCCGCCGCTATTTCATGTATCACAGTGGCATTGGCCCGTACCGACTTGATTTTGCCCCAGTGTCGGATCAGCCTCTTATCACTTAATAGAGCCTCCAGTGCTTCGTCGCTCATCTGCTGCACGCGCCCAGGTTCAAAATCAAAGAAAACAGCCTCGAACGCAGGCCATCTCGCGTCCACCATGCTGTGCTTGAGGCCTGCGCGGAAGATGCGTTGCGACATGATGGACAGATAACGATCGTCGCCCATCGACCGCAACGCATCGCCCGACTTAGGCTGAGGCAGCTGGGCCTCAAGCGCATCAGGGCCGCCCGCTTGGAACTCAGCCTCCTCAAGAATGGCAGCAAACGGCCTCATGGCGAATTAGCCGAATATCTCGAACATCACCCAACCCGTCCTGGCTAACGGCCCATTATCATATTCTCGTCAGCGATGCCGACTCATCACCGCTGCCTAGGCTGTACCGGCCGGATCCTGCCGCCATGATATAGAGCATGCCCCCCATGATTGCGAGATTCTTCAGGAAACTGTGCATCTGGTGAGTATACTCAGCACCCTCAAACGTCCAGAAGGCGTGAAAGACCAGGGTTACGGGGATAATGAACAGAAAGATCGCGAGCGCCCCCCGCCGCGCATGCCAGCCGAGTGCTATCAGTAGCCCCCCGCCGAGCTCGATCATAATCGTGGCAACGAGCAGCAGGTTTACCATCGGTAATCCCTTGCTCGCCATGAATTTCACCGTGCCGTCGAAGCCCGCAATCTTTTCTAATCCCGCAATGATAAAGATACTCGCAAGCAATAGCCGGCCGACGAGCGGTCCATACCGTTTCATAAACCCAACAAGATTCATCTGTTCCTCCTTAATTCACGGATCGTTTCTGCCACAGACACTCACTGCACTTGCCTTGCTATGGGAGATCAAAACGGCACTGCGCCGTAATGGAGGCGGGATCGCCACTAGGGGCCAGCCGGCACCGCACCGCTGCCACTGTAGGGGCCTGAGCCCATTACGATGACATACAGCATCCCCCCCATAATGGCGAGATTTTTCATAAAATGATTCAGTTGGTTCTGCATCTCCTGACCTTCCACTGTCCAGAAGTCATGAAATATCAAGGTTACCGGAATAATAAACAGAAAAATGGCCAGGGCTGCCCAACGGGCGTTCCAAGCGAGCGCGATCATCAGACCACCCCCCAGTTCGATGACGATCGTTGCCACGAGCAAGACCTCAACCATAGGTAGGCCGGCACTCTCCATGTACGCTACCGTCCCGCCGAAATTCAAGAGCTTATTCATGCCGGCAACGATAAAAATTGCCGCGAGCAAGATGCGCCCAACTATAGGTCCATATCGTTGCACTAATTCATTTACCTTCATGAGTCATCTCCTAAAACGGTGTATCAAGTAGGATCTTCGATTGATCCGTCGCGCCCATTGGGCTTTTGTGGAAAATCAAAGAAGGCTTCCGCATCATGGGCCTTTCCGAGTGTCACGTTGGCTTCATAGCAGTTATTATTCCGAATTAAGTTTGCTACAGGAGATCTAACATTGGAACGCCTGAAAGCCAAGATTCGGGATATCCCGGATTTTCCAAAACCCGGCATTGTATTCAGAGACATCTCACCACTTGTCAGAGATGCAGCCACATTAAGACTAGCTGTACACCAATTGCTTCATCCATTTCTCGGGGAACGGCTGACAGTCGTAGTCGGCATTGAAGCGCGTGGTTTTATCTTCGGGAGCTTGATTGCCTGGGAACTCGGGATTGGTTTCGTTCCCATGCGAAAACCGGGGAAACTCCCATTCGACGTGCACCGGGTCTCTTATGATCTGGAATATGGATCTGCTGCCTTGGAAGTGCATATCGACGCGCTCACTGATCAGGATCGGGTACTGCTCGTGGATGATCTGATTGCCACCGGGGGCACAGCCGCTGCAAGTTGTGAACTCATTGAAAAAATGGGCGCTGAGGTCGCAGGCTGCGCCTTTGTGATGGAACTCGATGACCTTAAGGGGCGACAAAAACTGGAAAAACACCGCGTACACTCGCTTGTCCATTACTGAAACGATAAAACACGTATTTATGTATCTAAATACTTAGGATGGCGAAAAAGTTTGTCCGAATTACCCATCGTTCAAGTGGAACCCCGCTTGCAGAGGGACCGCTTGGGTGAGGCATCACGCCCTTTGAGGGCAACCTCTATATCGGCCGAAAGTACCTGTTAACAAAGGGTTTAAAACCCAACTTCGTACCAGGCTTTTGCCCTTACAAATTCTTTTATCTCTGGTTGGATCTCGCGCTTGAGAATGGACAAAAAGTCAAAAATCTTGGCTGGCTCTACTGGCTACCGAACCCGCTATTCCCGTTTATCTGGTACCGGGTTGCTGTACCGCGCGAACACCCTGAACTATTAGTTGAGGAATATTTAAAAGGCTCTTCCGAAGGCTAAGGACGGCAATCGCCCATGGGTTTCGTTCTTTTGGGGTCAATGAGGCGCTCCCATGCACTCTACGACCTACAACACCTGGCCGCCGTTGATTCGAATGGTCTGACCTGTAACAAACGATGCCTCGTCTGAAGCAAGATACAGTGCAGCGCCAGCGACGTCCTCGGGCCGGCCAAACCGTCTCATCGGCGTGCTCTCTAAAACGGCCTTGTACGCATCTTCCGTCATTCCATCTTGTGCGAAGGCGGTCTCTATCCATCCAGGCGCAAGCTCATTGACCCGTACCTCAGGCGCGTATGACCGGGCAAGGCACTTAGTAAATCCTAAGATGCCCCCTTTTGCTGCAGCGAATATCGCTGGATTTCGTCCTTTCATGCCCTGTAGCACTGCATCCCACGACATGTTTAGGATTACGCCGCTTCCAGCCCGCTTCATCAAAGGCGCCGCGCGCCAGCAACACAGTATGGTGCCACGCAGATCAACTGCGATCAGTTGATCTAGCTTATCTATATCGGAAAGCTTCGCGCCAGCGCCGGTCAAGATATCGGCTCCAGCGACATTCGCCCAGATGTCAATCTTCCCCAACGCTTCGAGCGCGGTCTCAAAAAGGCGATCAATATCATCAGCCTTTGAGACGTCAGCTTGCACTGCCACGGCGCGCCCCCCGTCCACCTCAATTTCGCGTACCACCTCTGAAGCCATTGCCTTCGAACGCTTGTAGTTAACCACGACATGGGCGCCATGACTCGCAAATAATTGCGCAATAGCGCGTCCTATCCCCCTACTGGCACCGGTAATGACCGCAGTCTTGTCTTTAAGCCGCTCGTTATTCTTCATCGCCATGACCCAGCGTGTTCTGCCGTTTCTTATCCAATAGCCTTGACCATCTTCAAATTGTCAGCGTATCCGGTTTCAATGAGGTGCGTAAAAAATTTATCCGCGTGCACACGAGAGGACCACGCCCTGCGTACGACAAAACACTCAAGGCCCGCTAGAATCCAAACATACCTCTCCGTTAATACTCCGAATTTCCATTATTTGTCATGCATTCGATGCCTATAGTCTCGAAATCAGACGCCATGGTATGCTGATGCAGTCAATGTGCCAACAATCCAACACGACCGATTATCCTTCAACTGAACGTCATTCGATAGACATAACATGTGCCTGATCCTATTTTCAAATAAGGAACATCCTGTCTACAGTCTCGTTCTCGGAGCTAATCGAGACGAATTCTACGAGCGTCCAACTGCACCCGCTAGTTTCTGGACAGATGCCCCAAATATGCTGGCTGGTAGAGATCTGCGCCATGGCGGTACTTGGCTCGGAATTCATCGTAATGGCCGATTCGCAGCGGTGAGCAATTATCGTGATCCATCATCCGATAGACTCCAGGCGCTGTCCCGTGGAATCGTTGTACGCGATTTCCTTCTTGGTTTCGCTGAGCCCTTAGCGTATCTTCAACAGCTTTCGCGCAAGCGGAATCAATACAACTATTTTAACCTGATTTTAGGTAAGGCATCCGATATCTGGTATTACTGCAATCGAAATGATGAAGTTCGATCCCTATCATCAGGTCTTTATGGGATGAGTAACCATCTATTGAACACACCCTGGTTAAAGGTCGAAGAAGGAAAGGCGGCGTTACACCAGTTAATATCAAAGGAAAAGAATATTCATCCTGAACGAATTTTGGATATACTCGCTGACCGTTCAATAGCAAACGACTATCGCTTGCCGGATACAGGTGTTAGTCTTGATATGGAACGGATGCTCTCAGCACGGTTCATCAGTAGTGCGCATTACGGTACACGTTCGTCAACAGTTCTGTTGATAGATAAACAGGGAAACGTAACGTTTACCGAACGCTCCTTTGATACACAATCCAATGAATCGAAAACGCTACGGTATCGTTTTACTATCACGGCAAGCTCGCAGACAGAACCGTTATCAACGGTTACCGCAACATGAACGGAGTTGTGCCTGTACACTTAATATTATTTATCAAGATCCAGGCTAACAATGTGGCAAAGCTCTAGCATGTACGGTTGGGGCTAGCCATCACCACTTTAACTACCAGACTTCATTAATCCAAGTATGACAGAACGCCCGCTCATAGAACTGCGGAACCTGACCAAGATCTATCAGGAAGGAAAACGTGAGCATGCTGTCTTTCGCGATGTCAATACAGAATTCAACAAAGGCGCCCTAATTGTCCTGCTCGGTAGGAGTGGTTCGGGGAAATCCACATTGCTTAATCTAATAAGTGGCATTGACGAGCCGACTGCGGGCGATGTCATTATTAATTCTACTCAGATTACCCAGTTGTCGGAACAGGAACGCACATTATTCAGGCGCCGCCACATCGGATTTATCTTTCAGTTTTTTAATCTCATCCCCACACTCACGGTTGAGGAAAATCTACTCCTGCCGATAGAGTTGAACAACCGTATGGACTCAGAGATGCGTGACAAGGCACTAGGTCTGCTTGAAGAAGTTAGCCTCGGTGACCGTGCCACGAGTTTCCCGGAGGGGCTGTCGGGCGGCGAGCAGCAGCGCGTCGCGATTGCTCGCGCACTGGTACACGATCCACTTTTAATTCTTGCCGACGAGCCAACTGGGAACCTGGATTTGGAAACTGGGCGCGACGTTCTGGATCTCCTTGACCGGCTAACAAGACAGACCGGAAAAACCATGATCATGGGCACCCATAGTAAGGAGGTCGTCGGCATAGCCGATCGGATCTTGAATATCCGTAACGGCCAGCTTGTAGAGGACAACGCAAAATCGTGAACAGGATCCTCTGGCGGGCCAGTCGGCGCTACCTGATCTCTCACCCCTGGCAACCAGGTTTGGCCGCCCTTGGCGTCGCCCTTGGCGTTGCCGTGGTAGTGGCGATCAATCTTGCTGAGGCCAGCGCAAAGCGCGCCTTTACCCTGTCCACCGAAATGGTCATCGGCAAGGCGACCCACCAAATCATCGGTGGGCCGGCAGGCGTTGACGAAGCACTCTACGTACAACTCAGACGAAATGAAGGCATCCAACCGGCGGCGCCGGTCGTAGAGGGCTACGTCTACGTTCCTGGTGATCCAGGACGCACGTTAAAACTGCTGGGCGTGGATCCTTTTGAGGAGCCCCCATTTCGGCCATATTGGCAACATTTTGGGCGAGGTTCAGAAATTGATGTGGCGAGGTTGGTTACACAGCCCAACACCGCATTGCTGGGGACAGCCACAGCCCGCGAGATAGGCCTCAAACCGGGTGACACCTTGAAGTTACGGATTGGTGCAGAGCCCGCCGCTGTTCAGATTATTAGTTTCATCACATCGGGCAACGGTGCGCCCAATGCCGGCTTGGACGACCTTCTTATTACCGACATTTCAACCGCACAGGCACTCCTTCGAATCCCGGGTCGACTCAGCCGCGTTGACCTGATCCTACCAACGGGCCGCCAAGGTAACGCCACTGTAAAGAAGCTTCGTGCAATGTTACCACCTGACCTGGAGTTGGTTTCTACTGGCATACGCACGCAGGCTGTCCAGCAGATGACGCACGCCTTTCAAACGAATCTCACGGCACTCAGCCTACTGGCACTGTTCGTCGGCATGTTCCTAATCTACAACACCATGACATTCGTCGTGATTCAACGTCGCGAACTCATCGGCAATCTGCGTGCACTCGGAGTAATGCGCAGAGAAATTTTTCAACTTATTCTGGTTGAAGCCCTTTTCATTGGGCTTGTTGGCACACTATGTGGCTTATTACTTGGGATCGTGCTTAGCCATGGACTTTTACGACTGGTCACACAGACAATAAACGACCTCTACTTTGTTATTACGGTACGGCAGCTCGCCGTGCCTCCGTTTACACTCGCCGCAGCTGTACTATTAGGTCTCGGCGTCACCGCGCTCGCCGCATGGGTGCCTGCCTACGAGGCGGCTAGCGTTCCACCCAGAGTGGCAATGAACCGGTCTCTGATTGAGACCAAGGTGCGGCATCTAGTGAAACATAGTGCCTTGAGTGGTTTGTTGGTGGTGGCGTTTGGCACGGCGGCCCTGTTGCTCCCGAGCCAGAGTCTTGCGCTTGGATTCGCTGGGCTCTTTGCTTTGCTACTCGGTGCGACCCTGTTGAGCCCCGCGGCTACCGTTGGACTGGTTCGCTTGTGTCAACCCGCATTCAGTCGCGTGTTTGGACTCGTCGGTCGCCTTGCGGCGCGCTCCGTACTCGCGTCACTCTCTCGCACCGCCGTCGCAGTCGCCGCTCTGATGGTTGCCGTGTCAGTAGCCTTGAGTGTCGGCATCATGATCGCCAGTTTTCGTCTATCGGTAGCCGATTGGCTCGAGACCGTGTTGAGGGCCGATCTCTACGTTTCGCTTCCGCGTCCTGTCGCAAGCCCACCTCAAGGGAATATGCCCCCTGCCTTGGTTGAACGGATCAGTTCAGCCCCTGGTGTTGCGGATTCGAGTACGGTGCGGCGTGCACACATCGAATCAAAACACGGGATTACCGAGATCGTGGCATACAAACTATCCCCTCGTTCCTACGCTGGCTTTCGCTTTAAGGACGGAGATGCCGACGTAATCTGGCCCGCCTTTGAAGATCAGGAAGCCGTCCTTATCTCCGAACCCTATTCCTACCATCATGGTCTGGGTGTTGATTCAATTCTGCGGCTAAGGACGGACAAGGGTGAGCGAGGCTTCCGCATTGCCGGTGTTTACTACGACTATGGCTCAGATCAGGGCGTTGTCGCGATGAGCCATCGCACCTACGAACTTTATTGGAGCGATCAAAATGTTTCCGGAATTGGAATCTATCTGAATCCAGGGACCACACTAAGCGATATGAAGGACGTCCTGCACCGCGTCGCAGGCCCGCACCAAGAACTCCAGATCGTGTCAAGCCGAAAGATCAGGGAGGCCTCCTTGGAAATCTTTGACCGGACCTTCGCAATCACCGAGGTGCTCCGATTTCTTACAGCACTGATTGCTTTCGTTGCCGTCTTCAGCGCGCTGATGTCCCTACAGTTAGAGCGCACCCGTGAATTTGGCGTGCTGCGTGCGATTGGCCTCACGCCGCCACAACTTTGGGGTTTAATTCTCTCGCAGACGGGGCTAATGGGGCTGGTCGCAGGGCTGCTAGCCCTTCCAGTAGGCATTGTCCTCGCACTTGCCCTGATCTTCGTTATCAATCAGCGCTCATTCGGCTGGACCATGGACGTCTATGTCAGCTCCGGTATTCTTGTGCAGAGCATGGTGATGGCGCTTGCAGCGGCAATACTGGCGGGCATCTATCCCGCTTTCAAGATGGCGCGGGCACGGCCAGCAGAAATGCTACGGCAGGAATAACGCGCTATGCCCCATAAACACAGCCTTGTATCGATAAGTATCAGCGCACTCACCTGTGCAGCACTCATCGCTGGATTGGCATATGGTCTATGGTTGTTGAGCAATAATGAACCAGCACGTGACACCTACACAATCAACGAGGCCCTGGACGGCCAAAACACATCAGGATTCTTCCAGGCCACCCGCCCCCGCCAATTTGCGTTCCCAACCGATCATGGCCCCCACGAAGGCTACCGCACAGAGTGGTGGTATTTTACCGGTAACGTGATTACGTCTGAGGGGCGACCGTTTGGTTTCGAGCTGACGTTCTTCAGGGTGGCACTGACACCAACAAAGACAGTCGACGACTCCGCTTGGCGAACTAATCAGCTCTACATGGCGCATTTTGCTTTAACCGACGTCGACGGCAAGCAATTCTACGCCTTTGAGCGATTTAGTCGCAGCGCCCTTGGTCTTGCCGGTGCACAAGCTCAACCCGTTCACATATGGCTTGAAGACTGGTTTGTTCGCTCAAGCGAGACACAAGGCTTTCCAGTAAACTTAAGTGCCGCAGATGGCGACGTTGCAATCGAACTCAGACTGGACCAAGGCAAACCAGTCGTTTTGCATGGCCAGCGCGGATTCAGTCAAAAGAATGCCAAACCGGGAAATGCCTCGTATTACTATTCGCTAACCCGAATGCCCACACGCGGAAGGGTGCGCATCGGTTCTGAAACGTTCGAGGTGGTGGGCGCAAGCTGGATGGACCGTGAGTGGAGCACAAGTGCCCTTGGCGCCGATCAGATTGGCTGGGACTGGTTTGCACTGCAACTCTCCGATGGGCACGAGATCATGTTTTATCGGCTGAGACGGAATGATGGTAGCACCGACCCTTACAGTGCCGGAACGTTAGTCACCCCCAGTGGCACAGCCCTTCATTTGACGCATGATGCAGTGCAGATCAAGATCCTTGACTATTGGCAAAGTCCTCGCGATGGTATCCGTTACCCGGCACGCTGGCGCTTCACGATACCGATCGAAAAACTGGAATTAGAAATCCGACCCGTGCTAGCTGAGCAGGAACTGAATCTTTCAGTTCGCTACTGGGAAGGCGCGGTGGAGTTTGGGGGTACCCATGGCGATGATCCAATACACGGCCGAGGCTATGTGGAACTGACCGGGTACAGCCGTCGCCAGGGCCCCAGAAATCAATAGAATGCATCAGGACTAGAATTTAAAGGCGTCCAATGTGATCCCGCTGCATGACGACAATCCAACCAGCATCCCGCCGATTGTTACCGTAAGCCTCATTGGAACCTCCATCCTCATCTTCCTGTGGCAAGTTGCGCTTGGCCCTGATGGTTTTCAACGCATTGTTCTCAGTCTAGGATTAATTCCCAGCGTTTTATTCGACGAGGCCAAGTTACCCGGCGAGCTTGCACTGGTCCCGCCTGAAGTGACGGTTATTAGCTCCATGTTTCTCCACGGAGGCTGGATGCACTTGCTTGGAAATATGCTGTACCTGTGGATATTTGGTAACAATGTGGAAGACGCGATGGGACATAGCCGCTTTCTGGCCTTTTATTTCCTCTGTGGTATCGTCGCAGCATTAGGCCAGGCAATGGGAAACCCAACGTCGACCATCCCGATGATTGGGGCGAGCGGTGCCATTTCTGGCGTCCTCGGCGCATATCTTTTATTGTATCCCCACGCCCGAATCCTGGTTTTGGTCCCCATAGGCATCCTATTAACAACAGTCTCTATGCGCGCATTCTGGGTGCTCGTGTTCTGGTTCGTTCTACAACTACTCTATTCAGCGATGAGCGACTCTGATGCCGGTGGCGTCGCATGGTTCGCCCATATCAGCGGCTTCATTGCAGGTATGGCTTTCATCCCGCTGTTTAAATACCGAAAGGTGCACCTATTTAATCCTCCGCATCGAAACCCGCAAAGCTACCAGTAACGATGCTGCCTATGTTGACGAGCATCTCAGTCATCATCCCGACACATAATCGAGCGAGACTTCTGCGGCGTGCCTTGGACTCTGTCTATAAGCAGACACGCCTGCCGAACGAAGTAATTGTAGTCGATGACGGTTCTACGGACGGAACGGCAAGATGCGTGCATGAATGCAATCCGAAAATCCGTTACCTACGACAAGACAGGAAAGGCGTTAGCGCAGCTCGCAACCTGGGAATTCAACAATCGTTGGGAAAATGGTTAGCATTTCTTGATTCCGATGACGAATGGCTGCCAAGAAAACTCGAAAGGCAACTTGCTGGACTTACGGATCCCCCACAACATCGAATCATTCACACAGATGAAATCTGGATCCGCCATGGCCGGCGGGTAAATCCGATGCACAAACATCGTAAGTACGGAGGCCAGGTCTTTAAGCACTGTCTGCGACTTTGCATCATCTCGCCTTCGTCGGTGATGATCCACCGCTCCATCTTTGACCAGATCGGATTATTTGACGAATCCCTGCCAGTTTGTGAAGACTACGATCTCTGGCTTCGGATAACCGCCGAATTGCCCGTCCTATATATCGATGAACCTCTGACCATCAAGTACGGAGGACATGTGGACCAGCTGTCCCGGAAATACTGGGGAATGGATCGCTTCCGAATCCGGGCACTGGACAACATTATCAAATCCAATCACCTGCGTCCGGATGATAGGCGCGCAGCGATCGACATGCTCGATGATAAAATTCAGATTTACCTAAACGGTGCACGGAAAAGGAGTAAGGTGAAAGAAATCGCTGAATTTCAGGCGATCCGAAGCCGGTACTTGACCGAAGATACAACGAATAAAAGGCCATTGATGTCCATACTTGCTTGATAGGTAAAATCTCGCCGATGAGCACATCATCGCTAAACGCCATACGCAACTATTATCGTCTGACAGACACCATTGGCACGGCGGGCCAGCCTGAAAAAGCACAGTTCGCAGATATTAAAGAAGCGGGATTCGAACTTATTATTAACTTAGCCGAGGCCAATTCGCCGCATGCGATACTCAATGAAGAGGAACTGGTCCTATCCAACGAGCTTACCTATACGCACATACCCGTTGCGTTTGACGATCCAACACTGGAAAAACTGGAGCAGTTTTTCGATGTAATGGATGCGAATAGGGGGAAAAACATTTTTGTGCATTGTGCGTTGAATATGAGGGTGTCCGCGTTCATGTGTCTATATCAGGTTATTCGACAAAGAATACCTCTTGATCGCGCCCTAGCAGGGCTCCATAAAGTTTGGCAGCCTGACAGCACGTGGCAAGCATTCATTACTGCGGCCTTGCAAAAATACCCGCTGATGGACAGCACGTCTGAAAGTCAATGATCCATCTCATCGTCGCGCTGCGCTCAGAGGCTAAGCCCCTCATCGATCACTTTAACCTGAAGCGCAATCGCAAGTGCACACAACTTCCAGTCTTTGAAAAGGATGAGCTCACCCTGACTATCTCGGGCATCGGCAAGCGGGCCGCTGCCGCTGCTACGGACGCATCGCGGAGCGACCAGGGAACAAAAGGCATCGAGGCCTGGCTAAACATTGGCGTGGCCGGCCACGCGGAATATGCGGTTGGTCGAGGACTATTGGCCCATCGCGTCACGGACATCCAGAGCAGACACAATTGGTATCCGCAGATTACCTTTAAACCGCCGTGCTCTACAGATGACGTGTGTACTGTCGATAACCCTAATACAACCTTTCGAGATCCTGGTGTCTATGACATGGAGGCCTCTGGGTTTTATGCAAGTGCCATTCGTTATTCCACCGCGGAGTTGGTTCACTGTTACAAAGTCATCTCCGACAATCGGAAGACGCCCGCTACGCATCTCTTCAATAAAGCCGTCCCAGGTCTGATCGAAAAGAATCTCAATACGATCAACCATATCATTGCTCAGTTACAAGCCTTGGAAACTGAATTAAATAAGCTCAGCTCAAATCCAAAAGGATTCGACGCATACCTCGATCGCTGGCATTTCACATTCTGCCAGCGAAACATCCTTCATAATTTGCTACAACGGGTAGAAGTTCTTGCGCCGGATTATGATCCGTGGTGTGAAGGGCTAGAAGACCTAACCACAAGTGCCGAGATCTTGCGGTTCCTACAAGCACGAATCGATACGCTACCCGTGAACTATGGCTGACGCCCTTAGCTATGATCGACACGATCTACATAGAACGCGAAGTTGCAGCCCATCCAAGAGCCCAACAGATCTGCGCGCGGTTTCCTGAAGCTGTTCAAATCGCTTGCGATCGTTACAGCGAGGTATTTAATCGCAAGGCCCAGAACTTCCGCTTACAGAAGCGCCGTCCCGCATTAATTCTCGCTAACAAGTTTGATCATTATATCCTAGAGGCACCAACAGATTATGGAATTGGCAGTGAATATAATTTTTATTTCTCCCATATGCTCAATTGCCTGTACGACTGCCGTTATTGTTTCCTGCAAGGTATGTTCCGATCGGCGCATTACGTCGTGTTTGTTAATTACGAGGATTTCACAGATGCCATTGCCAAGAAGATGAAACAACTACCGGATAAGGATGTCTTTTTCTTCTCTGGGTATGACTGCGATAGCCTCGCGCTTGAACCGATTACTGGGTTTGTGGATCATTTTCTTCCATTTTTTAGAGGCTTGCCCAACGCTTGGATCGAGTTGCGAACAAAGAGTACTCAGATACGGCGGCTCATGGCCTTGGAACCCGTCAAAAACTGTGTTGTCGCCATGAGCTTCACACCAGCTGAACTGGCTACCGTCCTTGAACATAAAACGCCGTCTGTGGATCGGCGCATTGAAGCAATGGCACAACTTCAAAAACGTGGCTGGAAGCTTGGAGTACGGTTTGACCCATTAATATTTCATGAAGACTATAAGGAACAGTATCGACGCCTTTTTGACCAGGTATTCGAAAAAATTAACGCGGATAGCCTGCACTCTGCAAGTTTAGGCTCATTCCGCCTTCCGCGCCCATTTTACCGAACTATGTCTCGCCTTTACCCTGACGAAAAACTTTTTGCCGCCGCTTCCGAAGACGTTAATGGCATGATTTCGTATCGTAAATCGCTTAAGGAAGAGATAGAAGCGTTCTGCGAAGAAGCGTTGTTAGGTTACATACCGCGACAAATTTACTTTCCGTGCAGGAAAGCAATTTGATCGCTCGCTGTTTCCATAGAATTCGCAAAACCCATGCTTGAGGATAGAGCGACCATTATCCTCACGTTCGTCGTTTATGTAGTTATCCTGCTTACGATTGGATGGCTTGGGTATCGTCGGACCAGAAATCTTGCCGACTATATACTCGGCGGCCGCAGATTAGGCCGATGGGTCAGTGCGCTCAGTGCCGGCGCATCCGATATGAGCGGCTGGTTATTGCTCGGCTTGCCGGGTTATGCCTACCTTGCAGGTTTCGAGGCCGGGTGGATAGCCCTGGGGCTCCTTATCGGTACCTATTTGAACTGGCGAATTGTTGCCGCCCGCCTGCGTGCATACAGTGCTGCCGCGGATGATGCGCTGACCCTATCCGAGTTCTTCGAGCATCGGTTTGAGGACAACACAAAGGTATTGCGGGTGGTATCGGCGGCTTTTATCCTGCTTTTCTATTTTTTCTACACGAGCGCTGGACTCGTTGCCGGCGGAAAATTGTTTGAAACGGTCTTTGACATGCCCTATAGGTGGGCCGTCGCAGCAGGGACGGGGGTGATCCTGCTGTATACGTCGGTGGGCGGATTTTTGGCGGTCTCCTGGACGGACCTGGTCCAGGGCCTGTTGATGGCACTGGCGCTTGTTGCCGTGCCCATCGTGGCCATCATCCAGCTCGGTGGGTGGGAGGCGATGATCGGTGCCATGAGCGACAGCAACCCTGCACTACTTGACGTGTTCACATCCAGCGATGGGAATATGATCACGGCCATCGCAATCCTCTCTTTGCTCGGCTGGGGGCTTGGCTATTTCGGACAACCTCATATTCTGGCCCGATTCATGGCCATTCGTTCAACACAAGCGGTTGCAGGGGCCCGTCGCATTGCTATCAGTTGGACAGGGTTAACGCTGATGGGCGCCATACTCGTCGGTGTCGCAGGCATTGGTTACCTTACAAACGCCCCGCTTGAAGGCGCCAATGTTGAAACGGTATTCATGGTGCTCGTCGAGGCATTTTTTCATCCCATACCAGCGAGCATCTGTCTAGCGGCCATTCTTGCGGCCATCATGAGCACGGCAGACTCCCAATTACTTGTGTCGTCATCCGCTTTGGCCGAGGACTTCTATAAGGCGCTGTTCAGAAGAAATGCAAGCGAGCGGGAGCTCGTGAGAGTTGGGCGGGCCGCCGTGATTCTCATCGCTGTCATCGCCTTTGGATTGGCCCTTGACCCGAATAGCAAGGTGCTTGAACTCGTTGCATACGCCTGGGCCGGGTTAGGTGCTGCCTTCGGACCCACGCTGATTCTGTCACTTTACTGGAAGCGTATGACTCGCATTGGGGCTTTAGCCGGCATTATAACCGGTGGTCTTACCGTGATGATTTGGAAACAACTCCAAGGCGGAATCTTTGATCTCTATGAGCTGGTGCCCGGCTTTGCATTGTCTTTTCTTGCGATTATCATTGCCAGTCTCGCGAGTCGCCCACCAGGCGCGAAGACGCTGAATAAATTCGGCTCCATCACCGCCGAGATACGTTAACGATAGAGTGTGCTAAAAGAACAGCACACAATCATGATGGCATCCTGATGCCGAGCATTGAACGCATCGAACCCAAAAGCGAAATAACACACTATAATGTACCCAAAACGTGTCAGGAGTTACGTCAGTCTCTCATGAGACTTGAGCACTGGAACACAGAAACCGACGGGGCATTGACGGAAGCAGCTTTCCGAGATAAGTTGCTGGCATTAGGTTATGACGTTTTCCATTACGTTTATCCACCCGGCACATATTTTCCTGACCATACCCATGAAGTCGACAAAATCGACGCAATTCTATCCGGCCGATTCCAGATGGCCATAGAAGGAAAAACGATCATTTTGGAGGCGGGTGACTATCTCTTCGTCCCGAAAGCTACTGTACACAGTGCTGAAGTGATAGGAAATGAGCCAGTTGTAAGCCTTGATGCAGTCAAAGCCCGGTGACGTATCCGCATTTGATTATGAAGATTACGGACTACTCGTTTGGAAAGATTGATATCGACGGAAGGGCGTATACGTCAGATGTCATCATTTATCCTCAAAGGGTCGACTCATCCTGGTGGCGAAATGAAGGACATCGCCTGCAGATCGAAGACCTCCACGATGTCGTCGAAGCAAAACCCAACGTTGTGGTGATCGGAACGGGTTACTTCGGGCGGATGGACGTACCCGATCAAACAAGGACATTCCTAGAGTCACACGGCATCAAAGTCCATTCAGCCCGGACCAGCGAGGCAGTAAAGCTATTTAATAAGCTGCAACAAGATGCAGCAACCATCGTAGCAACCTTACACTTGACCTGTTAAGGCTTGCGCACGAGGGCGAGCTCTACGGATGTCTTGTTTCTCGTTTATACCCTGTGCCGAGACTCACCGACCTCGATGCCGCCTGCGATTAGGTGGGCTGTACGTAATGGTTCCGGAATCTTACTGTTTACGGCTAGGCGCCAGATGAGTTCACGGGCTGCCTCACGCGAAATACCCACCCGTTGCACGTAGACGCCAGCCGCCGGTTCAACTGGACCCCCACGCTTGATACGCGCCCACTTGGCACGTCCGCCTCGCACATTATTGAGCAACGCCTTCTGAATAATCTCCATATTCGGCGCCCTACGGACGATGGCCATAACTGCGGTCTGCAATTCCTTGTTCAACCGTTTGAGGTCAACCACGTTAAAGCCAGCAAAGGCGATCCCCTGAATCATGATCGCCTGAATATGAGCATGGAACCGCGACTGTGAGACAAGCTCAATCAACGTACGCGTTGCGTTGACCCCATCGCGACGCACCTTGCCGCTTAATACACCCTCAAGGCGTAATCCCGAATACACCGCTCCGACCACCCGGACATTCCCTCGATGATTGGGTGGAAAGGGCGCATCATCAAAACCGATTACATGGGAAATTGTCTCTTGACCCATCGATCACACACTCGGAAATCTAAAACGTCATCACCATTCTTAAGCCTGATTAGCTGATTATCTAAGGCTAGCGTCTATTTGGCAAAATAAGGCCAGTAGATAGCGGGAAAGCGATCTCACACCTGTCCATCCGCTGGTTAATTAGCGTATGGACGGCATCTCACTCATTAATTGGTTGGAGCACAAGATCCAAATGGATCTCCGCGATGGGGTCTCTTCCTACCCATTGGGTAACGAGCGTCCGGTAGCCCTCGGAACTGACAATAAAATGAATATGAGGCACTGCAGCGCCAGGCCACTCTGTCTCAAAACGGTATGCGCCCTCCACATCGGAGTACAGATAGGCCCGTAGCCGATCGGTATAGAATCCCTCTGTGTTCGTCTGCCAGTGTTCGATCTTGGCGCCCACTATCGGCCGGCACGTCGTTGCCTCAAGGACACGCCCGCTGACAAAGAGCCCAGTGCTGATATCTACCTTAAAACGGGCGCCGTCCTTGTGGTGAGTCCCCATAGCCATTGTTGGCGTGGGCTCGCACTGCTCTGCTTCTGCCGCCACCCAGGGGCAAAGCGTCAAAACAATCAAAACCCATCGGCTCAAGCGCATTTCATTCTCCTCCTACGTGCTGCTGCTAAAAAAATACATACAGACTCTTTAATCAATAGATTATACGATCTCATTTATGTAAAACATGACAATCTTACGGCGTGGTACCGACTTATCTAACGAGCTCAGCGCATGGCTTCTCGTCCCACCAAGCCGCCAAGTCGGTCCCCATTTACCTGCCACTCTGAAAACACCCTCTCGGAGCCAGTAACATAAAGAATTCCGTGCGCTTCAAGAACACCCAGGAGAATCGACACGACCATGGCACGTCCTTCCCGTAATCGACCACTTTTGATTTACGACGGTGACTGCGGATTTTGTCGATACTGGGTACGTTACTGGGACAAACTCACGGGAGAGTCCATTGAATACAGACCCTATCAAGCTGTTGCACGCGAATTCCCTGACATTCCACCTCACGACTTCGAGCATGCAATTCAGTTCGTCTCCCCGGACGGAGAAATTTGCAGTGGTGCCGAAGCGTCTTTTAAGACACTGAGTTACGCAAAGGGAAAACAGTTCTGGCTGCGGCTCTACAAAAAGCTTCCAGGCTTTGCCTGGATTTCTGAGTTCGCCTACCTGTTTATCTCACGCCACCGATCGCTATTCCACCGACTCTCCATTTTGTTGTGGGGTCCCGAGTTGGAACCAGCGAGTTTTACGATTGTAAACTGGACGTTCCTGCGGTTACTTGGTTTGGTTTATTTATGCGCATTTATTTCAATTGGGATTCAAATATTGGGACTCGTCGGCAGCAACGGCATCATTCCATTCCACGAATACCTTGCTCAATTGAAAGGCGAATATGGAATCGAACGATATTGGCGAGTACCAACTTTATTCTGGCTAAATGCCAGCGATTTTTTTCTGCAATCTATTTGCATCCTAGGTGCTATTTTATCCTTGTTCATCGTTTTTAATTTCCTGCTACGCCTGTCCCTAATCGCAACCTTTATTCTCTATTTGTCACTGTTCTATGCAGGGCACCTATTTATGGCGTTCCAATGGGATCTCCTGCTTTTGGAAGCAGGTTTTCTCGCAATTCTTCTGTCGCCAGCTTCACACATCGTTGTGTGGCTGTATCGTTGGCTTCTGTTTCGCTTTATGTTGCTTTCAGGCGCCGTAAAATTATTGAGTAATGACTCTACTTGGGCTGACCTCAGCGCGTTGAATTATCATTACGAAACGCAGCCACTGCCGACATGGATCGCGTGGTACGTGCATCACTGGCCGGCTTGGTTTCACACCGCATCTGTGGCTGGCACTTTCGTAGCCGAGCTGATTATTCCATTCTTCATTTTCGCTCCCAGAAGGATCCGATTTATTGCAGGCTACGTTATTATACTTTTCCAGCTCACAATCATCCTTACGGGCAACTACAACTTCTTTAATTTATTAACGATCGGATTATGCGTCTTTCTATTTGACGACGCCTTTCTCAGACAATTCACCCCAAATTCGGTCCAACAAATAATTCACCGTTGGACTCAATCAGGCGTAGTTTCGAAGGCGTATACGGGTTTTGTAGCAGGAATAGCATGCGTCATTATCTTTATCAGTGGATTTCAGCTCTGGAGTACCGTGACTAAAACGCCGGCGCCCCATTTTGCTGCTGCAGTGACAAAGCTGTTCGATCCGTTTATGGTAGTTAACCCATACGGGCTATTTGCAGTGATGACCACCACGCGGCCAGAAATTATCGTGGAGGGATCATATGACCGCAAAAACTGGCGCGAATACGAATTCAAATACAAGCCAGGCAGCCTACAGAGACGCCCACAATGGAATATTCCCCATCAGCCGCGGCTAGACTGGCAGATGTGGTTCGCAGCACTTAGCGATCAGAGCCGAAATCCGTGGTTTGGGAACTTTCTTTTTCGCTTATTACAGAATTCTCCTAATGTACTCGATCTCTTAGAGAAAAATCCTTTTCCAGAAAAGCCACCAACCTATGTAAGAGCCCTCCTCTATGAGTACAAATACGCTGATCCACAATTGAGACGGGAACATGAACAGTGGTGGGAGCGCGAGTTTATGGGAATCTATTACCCGCCCATTCAACTGAGAAAACGCAGATAACTCTCGCGCGCGTCATCATCCGTGACCCACTTTGGTCAGATGAATTAAAACCGCTGTCGGATAAATTCTACACCAATGAACACACACCGAGCATTGAATTCTCACATGAGCTGGCATAAACAGGCGCTGCGGTTGCCTTGCGTACTCGCAGCGCTATGCGCATTGGCGTTGTTATATGGTTGCTCATCCGACAGAACTTCCCTACCAAAACTCCATTACGATGCTACGATTCTGGCGTTTGGCGACAGCATTACGGTTGGAATCGGCGCGAACAATGACCAAAGTTATCCGGCCGTGCTGGCACAGTTGACCGGGCGCAATGTGATTAACGCTGGCGTATCGGGCGAATTATCGGTGAAAGGATTGAAGCGATTACCCCAGCTTTTGAACAGATACCAGCCGGACCTACTGATCCTCTGCCATGCAGGAAACGATATGCTCCGGAAGAAAGATCCGGCGGAGACCGAAGAGAATCTTCGCAAAATGATTCATCTGGCCCAGAACCGCAGGATCCCCGTTGTGCTCCTGGGTGTGCCGAAACCTGGTCTATTCCTAAGATCTGCCAGCTTTTACGAAGAGTTGGCAGACGAGTTCGACCTGCCCTATGACGGAGATATTTTGCCCGATGTATTAGCTGATCCTTCTTTGAAATCTGATCCGATCCACCCAAACGCCAAAGGCTATCGGCAAATTGCAGAGCGGATATACGAATTGCTAAGGGATTCCGGCGCCGTATAACAAACAGTATGTTGAGATTAACGTCAATAGTAGTGACATGCGCGCTTGCCCTCAAAGATTAGCAATAATGAGAGGAACATACATCTCTTCATCGCTAACGCCGCCATGAGCGCCGACATGCCGATAGGCGTGCTCGCCCGGTAACCGATCCTTGATTACGTAGCGCTGCTTTGTGATAAGGACATAATCTCCGATACGTTCAAAGAGTTCGGGATGTGGATCACCGTGACCGAAATAACCCGCAGAAACAAGCTCCTCGCTCCGAAAAAGCGATACATACTCTGACATTTCCGTCGCGACATATATCTCAAACTGATCACGTTTTTTCGGATGTACATAACAATATGCCACCCTGGGCTCACCGCAGAGCGGCTTCATCAGAGTTTCCGCCAGTTCAGGATGATCGGCTAATTGGATAATTTCTTCTGGTTTTGAATCAACAAAGCCATGATCGGCGGTGACAATGACGGTCGTCCGATTATCCTGAATCCTAGACAAAAACGCGGCAAACGCTGCATCAAGCTCAGTAAAATGGTCAGATACCTGCGGGCTATCGACACCAAACATATGTGCCAAGGCGTCCAGCTCCGACCAATACGCATAGATATATTTTCGTCCCGTTTGTTCACACAGAATGTTATAGATGCACTGGAAGCAGTCTGATAGCGAAACGAAGGCGCGCCGCGCCGCCGGCCCACTATGGGCGAGGGTATATTCGGAATCGATAATTCGATCAGGCAATACGAGATACGAAGCTGCGTTAAGCTGTTCAAAAACAGATGGCTGATCAAACACAGCATCTGGCTCAAGCCCTAGTTCCCGCAATGAGACCCAAGTTGCCCGTGCCCTGAAAGGTAGCACGGCCGCAACACTATCAATCGCCTTAAAATAGGTGAACCAGCCGGTGAGCGCGTGCTGCTGAGGTGCACAGCCTGTGAAAAACGTCGTAATAGCACTCGCTGTGGTGGTTGGAAAGACAGAAGTGATCCGGCAACAAAGGTATTGTCCTAATGTACTATCCTGACCTTTCCTCGTTAGATACTCGTACCCCAGACCATCAATCACGAACAGGACAACATTCCTATCGTCTCCTAAATTAGCCTTTTCCGCCTCGGGCAATGGTGGATACAAAACTGACTCTCCTCCAAGTGCGGTGACGATAGAGCTCATTAGATTTACAATGCTCCCTTGCTGATAATCAGGTAATGGCATGATCCGGCTTTCGGTTTCCCCTACCCTGTACTGAAATCTGAAATACAGAAGCTCCTCTCCTACTATCGTAAGCCTAAGCGCATGCTCTGCCCAGCCCCTTAGATACCCGATGGAAAATACGGTCTGAAGAAACTGTTCCATCGCGTGCCAACGATGCTTCCCCTTCACTTTTTATCCTAGCTGTATTTGGCGCCGTTACGCGCCAATCGGCTTGGATTGCCGTTCCACCTGTGGGAAGATGACGTTGTTCCCGTGCGTCGCTTTAGTGAATGCCGACGTCACCTGTAAATTGCGTCCGCCGCGATCAGTAATCGACTTCCTAACTACACGATCGCTCTAGCACACGCCATACTAGGATTCATCACCGCATTAGAGTTATGACCATGAAGATCAACATATTGCTTGTCATTAATCTATTGATATTGTGCCTTAGTCCGCTGACTGGAAGTGCAGCTGAATTGACCACTGAGAAGCAGAAGTTTAGCTATACCGTCGGAAGGCAGATCGGTCAAAGTCTATTACGGCAGGGCGTCAACGTCGCCCCGGCAGCATTCGCAGAAGGCATTGAAGATATATTAAGCGGCACGGCATCAAAGCTTTCCGAGGAAGAGATGGAGGCTGTTACCAAGTCCTATCAGGACAAGCAAAAAGAGGAGCGGCAAGCACTTACACAGCAGAATAACGAGGCAGGACAGGAATTCCTAGAAGCAAATAAAGGCAAAGACGGCGTCGTCGTGCTACCAAGCGGTCTACAGTATAAAGTATTAGAGAAAGGAAACGGAAAGCAGCCGACCGCGGATGATACGGTTGTTGTTCACTATCGCGGTACGACGATCAACGGTAATGAGTTTGATAGCTCATATAAACGTGGCGAGCCGACCACTCTGCAGATCGCCAATGTCATCAAAGGTTGGCAAGAGGCACTGCCTCTGATGAGCGAAGGTTCCAAGTGGCAGCTGTACATTCCGACAGAACTCGCCTATGGCGAGCGCGGCGCGGGCGCTGCGATTGGGCCCAATGAAATACTCATCTTCGACATCGAGTTAATCTCCGTCCAATAAAGGTCTCACCATCATACTATCGTCTGAGGTCACGGCAACGCGAGGCCTCGTCTACTAAGAGGCATTCTTCACACAAGCGTAATGCGAACCATCATCCCCATCGCATTTTTTCTGTGCGCCGTATGGATCAACGCCTCCGCATCGATAGAAGCGGATGATCCGGCAGCGTCATCACAGCCACCAACAAATTCAGAAGCCAACGATTCACGCATTCGGCTCGCTTTTGCAGGAGATGTCATGCTAGGAAGGCTCGTAAACACCGTGATTCAAGAAAGGGGGCCGGCTTACATTTGGGGGGATACAATACCCCTACTCAACGGGACGGATATCACATTAGTCAATTTAGAATGCGTTATTGCAAAAGATGGCAAACCATTCTATCCAAAACGTGTTTTCTACTTTCGGGCGTCACCAACCGCTGTAAAAGCGTTAACGGTCGCCGGCATTGACTACGTGACCCTGGCAAATAACCATGCAATGGATTTTCAAGGACCTGCCTTACTTGAAACGATTAGATACCTGGATGAGTATGGCATCGCGCACGCCGGCGCTGGCCAAAACATCGACGCTGCAACCCAACCGGCTATCATCGAAGTTAAGGGCCAGAAACTCGGCGTCATTGCCTATGCTGATCATTTTCGCGAATATAGGGCCGGCCCCAACTCGCCCGGGACTAACATCATCCGCGTTAACGTAGAAAAAGAAAATATTCGTCTGATTGAGGAAGGGATTCAATCTGTTAAGGATCTGGGCGCAGATTTGATTATCCTGTCTATACACTGGGGTCCAAATATGCGCCAGATACCGAGTCAGGAATTTATTGAATTCGCCCACCGAGCCATCGATGCCGGTGTCGATATATTCCATGGCCATAGTGCCCACATCTTCCAAGGTATCGAGCTGTACAAGGGAAAGCTTATCCTCTATGACACCGGAGATCTTATCGATGACTACTACGTGGATCCGTTGTTGAGGAATGACGAGCAGATCTTGTTTATTGTCACCATCACATCACGACGCATCGAGCGTATTGAATTAGTGCCCCTCAAAATTCATCATATGCAGGTCAATCGGGCAATAGATGACGATTTCAAGGCTATCCAACATCGCATTATCCGGCTATCCCGCCGCTTTGGGACAACAATACGCCACGAAGGCGATCGACTTGTCATTGATATACCCCGGCACTGAATTGCCATCAATTGAATGCGTCAATACCGCTACACGGCCACCCTGAGTGGAGTAATGACACATGATCAATGTCCAACAGACGGGAAATGCTGAACTCATGGAATTCAGTGTGACCATTGAGGAAACCAATGGCCATACGCAGCATCAAGTCACCATGCGCCAGTCAACCTACAAGGAACTCACCGGCACAAAGGTAAGCCCCTCGGAATGTGTTGAGGCAGCGTTTAAATTCCTACTAGATCGTGAGCCGAAAGAATCCATTCTTTCCCACTTCGATATCACCGTAATCTCGACGTACTTTCCAAACTTCGAGCGAGACCTCCTCAACTACCTTTGACCGCTCTTCGACGGACCGAACCAGTGCGCCTTAGTAGAATTTGACGAGCGTAATCGCCATTTTCTGATAAACTTAAACAAACTAACTCAGATGGGGGGTTGAAGGCCATGCGTTCGAATGTCTCATTTTTGGCTGTAGTTTTAACCGCGGCCCTAGTGATTCCGACTGCTTTACAAGCTGGAGAGCTTGAAGTCCACGATGCTGTTATCGCTACCTCGGTCGATGACCGCGTACCCCAGGGAGTCGATACGACATTCCCTGCGTTTGCGGATAAACTGTATGCGTTTACCCGCGTCGTTGGCGCCACGGAAGATACGTTTATCACACATACGTGGTATTACGGAAACTTTTTAGTCGGGGAAGTATCTCTTCCTGTCCGTAATTCGAATTGGCGGACGTGGAGTGCTAAGAATATTTCACCTGAGTGGACCGGCCAGTGGCGTGTCGAGGTCGTGACGGAAGATGGGATAGTCATTGATCGCCTATATTTCACCGTGGAATAAAATCATACGAGTCACAAGCAGCCAACGTATCCGGCCACGTGCAGTTGCTTAAATCGGGCGGGTCGGCTACTACACTACAATTTAGGGAATATATCCGTAGAACCGGGTCCACAAACCCTTATCAAGTGCACGTCGAATACGATCCATGAGGATCCAAGTTATCTATGCGCATCCCGTTGAAGACAGCTTTAACAACGCCATCCATCAGCGCATTTTAGAGACCCTCAGGCGCAAAGATCACGAGGTCATCGACACCGACCTCTACCGAGAAAACTTTCAACCTACGCTGAGCCATGACGAGCGAGTAAAATACTTTCTATCTGGCCAAAACACAGAAACGGTCCAGGCATATATCGATAATCTTCGCTGGGCCGAGGCATTGGTATTTTGTTTCCCTACCTGGTGGCATGGCATGCCAGCGATCCTGAAGGGCTACCTGGAGCGCGTCTGGCTGCCCGGGGTGGCTTTTCATTTAAATGGAAACGGCGGGCCACTGCAGCCGGGACTGCAACACATCCGGAAACTCGCGTTTGTCACAACCTATGGCGCGCCTTGGTGGTTTGTGCAACTGTATATGCGCCACCCTGTTAAAACGATCCTGCTCCGCGGCCTCAAGCCTTTGCTCAGTAAGGGCGCCCGTCATCTCTACTTGGCACTCTATAATATGGACCGCACAACTGTGGATAGTCGCAATAGGTTCCTTCAAAAGGTCGAAAATGCGTTTGAGAAATTTTAGTTAATTTCGTCGAGCGCGACCCTTTACACTGTGACCAGCTTCTTGCTTGCTCGACAAGAAAATTAATCTACATCAAGGCGCTAAACCAAATCGCTCCACAAGCAGCTAGACACTGGATTTTGTTTTAATCAAATATCAATACGGCATAGGCAACGAAAAGTAAACAGTGCACCGCACCGTGCATCATTTCCGCGACTGTGAACACCAATTCTTATAGGCCGACGGCTCCACGTTTCCCTTTGAGACAGACGCTCGGCAGATGAGCCTACCATAGAGCCCACCAATACGTACCATGCGCGTTTGACACCGGGCAGTTTGGCTTCCGTTCGGCACAGTAGCAGTACAATGGGCATGGATTTTATTCCCGCAACCGATCTCTAACCTGACCGCATATCCTGGAGCCCCGTCTGAAATCTCAACGTAGCCGCGCCAATTAGGCAAGTCAGGAATGTCCTTGCATTTAGGACCCAGGCTCATTGTGCCTTCCACGCGGTAAAGTCCCTCGGGCCCCTGGATCAATCGCTCATCAGTTGACCTGGGTTGTGCCGCATGGCCCCCAACACTGAATAACACAACTACATAAAAAATAAGAAAGTAAGAAAGATCAATCTTGCCACAAACATGCGTGCCCTTTAGCCCCAACTGCATGATTTCTCGTCCTAGAGAGAAAATAATTACATAGCGATTCTAGATAGACCAATGGGATGCTCCAGCAAGGTATCGCTAACTCCTCCAAAAACCTATCGCGCGCCTGCCAATGTATTAATGACGATCGCGATTCTCGCCGTAATAAACATCGTAATAACGACCGACACTGCAAATGCGTACAAACCATAATGCACCTCAACATCAGCAATCACCCCGAGTTTCACTGTAACCAAAAGAATTGCCACAACAAACACGTCCAACATGGACCACTTACCGTACTGGGCAATCCAATGGAGATGTTTTTCATGGCGCTCGCGATCCCCTGTATCGCCGTTCCACACCTTACATAGTAGAAAAAGCTTAAAAAACGGAAAAATAATGCTAAACGCAAATATCAAGACAAATAGGAAAACTTGTCCTTCTTGTAAAAGCTGGAGCAGCCCCGATGCCAGCGATACCTTATTTGAAAATAGATAGAACTTTTGAAGTGTCAGCATTGGCGCAAAAATGCCGATACCCAAGAGTGCCAATGCTACAGCGAGCGATAGATTAATTATCTTGCTCTCAGTTGGGTATAGTGCAGCCAGCGCTTGTGTATCAGACGTCTCCATAGCCCTCAGTTCAACATGTGGGTCGGGTCGGGTCAGTCCGCGTCCTGATTTACAATGTACCGTGCGGGCCCCGGGGGCAACGCCGTGGCCACCTGAATATCGCCGGGCCCCCTGTAGACGAGCACCTTAGGGCATCCCATCATAGGGCATTCCCACGGCTCTCCCCTCGCCATTTCGGCCCAGAGTTTACCCGATTATCAACGACGGACATCGGGCCCAACGTCCCGTCCACGGGTCTTTGCCTTCTCTGGTGAGTCACCAACCCACCCCATTTAAGCGGCCAGCACCAGCTCAATACCTCCCAAGGCAATCCTTTGAGAACATCAAACGGAGGAATCTTCCCCCGTGCCTTACGTCTCTGATGCACCGCCCTCACTATCAGACTGCTTAGGATCACCGTCGGATCGAGGTCGCTTCTTTGGTGATTGGCGCCGCAGAAGGCCATAACGCGGCCGTATTTCCAGTTGATATCGTCAAAAATATGGCAGATGATGGGCATCTGGAAATACCCGGGTTTCCCGGGTTGTTCCGTTCATTTGCTTTCATAGGGGGGCTATCACGATGACAAGTCTTGTCGCACTTTCGATCAGTATTGGTGTCCTCGGAGGAGTCGCGACGTGGTTGGCGTTGGGCCCACTGGGGGGATTTCTTGTGATCTGGGGCATGTTTGTTGGCGCGGCCACCTTTTTTGCGCTAGGGGGTGATAATGCCGCACTGCAAAAAGGGATCATCTGTAATGTTCATGGTGTCATCTGGGCGTGGCTTGCAGCAGTGCTCATCCTTATCATTCCGCTTGCTGAGCCCCTTTCCCTGCCCGTTTGGGGCGCAATCGTTGTGGGTCTGACCGTGATGGGCATGTGTCTGGCCGCTCATATCGCGATCCTCTCGGCGATCCCAGCCAGTGTCTTGGGCTATGCCAGCACCTTCGCCTTTTACCTGCAGACGCCCGATGTGATGGTATTTGACGTTTTAACCGGCGGCCATTTTGGCAATCCGACGCTGGTTATTGCACTCTCACTGGTTACTGGCGCAATTTATGGCTGGCTTGCCGGCCAGCTGGGCAACGTCTTGACCAAGAAGTGACGCGTTAGTAACCACAAAGGGCATCACATGGTGAATCTATTAGCTGTAACTCACCGGTAAACGGAGCAACACAAGAACTCCCGAACCCCGAGGAGAGTCTTGCCATTTCAGACCCCGCCTTCCGGCGGGGTTTTTCTTACCTCTGCAGATGAACTTCACTTGACGGCGATGTGAGAGGCGTTACTATTTGGCCGGCAAACATGCTCCCGGCAACGATGCGCGCTAAAGATTTAGCTGTCACCCGTCGCCAGCTCGCGACATTTGTTGTTATATCCATCCCAATGCTGACCTTCTCGCCAGCCGGCTATGCTGACGATCCCATGCCTTCTCGCACCTACGACGCCAACTATGAACAAGTCTAGGAAGCCGCAAAACTCGCCTTTTCGAATTTTGGAATGTCCATGGTTAAGGAAGAGACGGGTTATCTGGAAGCATTCGCTCCGAATCGCGGTGCTATCTCAACGGCGAATGTCGGTATTTTTGTCGCAGCGCTGGGCCCTAATCAGACGGAAGTACGATTTGATGAGCGCCTCCATCGCTGGATAAACGTGTACCCTAACGGCTGGCGGGGGGCGATTTCTGCAACGGATCGAGTGGAATATTCGACATTAGTTTAGTTTGAAAGAGGCTGACAGCATCCATTGGGTTCATCGTGATGTAGCACAAATTGCACAGGCGCGTACGTTGCGAACATGCGCAGCGGTTGAACGTCATACGTGCGCTGCCACCTCGATATTGAACTGATCGATCATCAGGACTATGGTCTTCGCCTATTACAAGCGCCTCTCGCCAGCGAAAAAGAAAATCTACCGCCAAAGTGATGAGGTCGGCGCTATCCGGTTACCTGGCGCAACATCGTTGCAGCCACTGGTTGAAGAGTTAGCTGGAGCCCTGAAGACGGAAAACAAGCGCCTCATCCGATCGATCTGTCAGAGACTTGCCAATGGGATCACGAATGAGCTCAAGGTGCCCAAAATTGAAGTTGAGGTACTCGCTGTACGTCCCCATGACGACTGGGGTGAACTGCACGGACAGTATCTACCAGATGAAGGAGAACGCCCAAAAATTCAACTCTGGATGCGCACTGCTCAACACAAGCGCATCGTCGCATTCCGAACATTCCTCCGCACTTTACTGCATGAACTCTGCCACCATCTTGATTATGAACTGCTCAGTCTTGCCGATACATATCACACGGAAGGCTTTTATAAGCGGGAATCCAGCTTGTTTCACCAGCTGATGCAAGAACCCGACAAAAAGTAGGGTAACGTCACAGTGGATTGGCAGTGTCGATGGGCTGCTTGTTTACGTCATGTATCAATCTCGCGATGTCTGATAACATATAGTAATTCGATGCGGGCTGCGCCTAAGGTGCTAATATCGGCGCTAGTCCAAGCGTTCATCATACTCTGATAGGTGTAGATCCCGAGGATTACCTGTCTCATGCCAAAAATAACCCGTCTCTGCTTCGGCATCCTGGTCATACTAACTGGACTCGTCATATTCGGATGCTCAAAACCTTGGACACGACCGAAGCTTACGATGGATGAGGAGCTACAATTGGGGCAGGAAGGGCTCGCCGTCATTGACGGGAGCCACTCCTTCCCTTACGGAAGTGATACACGTATCCAGAAGATTGACGGCCAGTCATTTGGTAGCAGCAATCTATCTGACTTCTATCAGCTCCCCTATCAAGTACAGGTTCCACCTGGCAAACACTTGGTTACCGCGCATCTGTTCGACTGGATGAACTACTGCCAGGCTACTTTAGAATTTAATGCGGAACCCGGCCATAATTACCGGGTTGGTCGATCCATGCTTGCATCTATGCGAACATTACGGATCGAAGATAGGCGCTTCGACAAGGTGCTTGCCGAGGAACCCTGTACCGAGGTCTACTGGGATTCCTGGTAACGCAGACACAAAGATTCGACAAGAATAGACATCTAACGACACAGTCGGTGCGACTGAGACCTTGATCAAAAAGAAGGGAGAATTTCGATGAACGGCAGCAGCATCTACGTATACAGAGCCGAAGGAGCCCGTTTTGGTATCGGTATGGGGACGGCACTTGCGATCGCGATTTCGTGGTCTGTCAACAAATCCGTTCTCTGGGCAATATTCCACGGGATCCTTTCCTGGCTGTACGTGATCTACTACGCCATTGTGAGATAGATCTCAAAACGCAAGGCATATTCTGTGCGCGTCTTTAGACATATACCTCTGCAACGAACTCCCCTACTCACATGAACCTCCTTTCCGTCAGTGTCTCAATGGGAAAGGAGGTCCCATACCAAGGAAAAACGGTTGCGACAGGGATTTTCAAACAATCAGTCGACGGCCGGGTCATGCTTCGTACCTTAAATCTAAACGGAGATAAGCAAATAGACCGCAAAGGCCACGGCGGAATTTACAAAGCCGTCTGTGTCTACACAATTGAAAACTACGAGCACTGGAAGCGAGAACTAGGTCGCGACGACTTCAAGATCCCCCAATTCGGGGAGAATTTCACCGTCGAAGGGATGCTGGAAGAGGACATCCATGTTGGCGACGTCTTTCGCATCGGAGGTGCGGTCGTCGAAGTAACGCAACCGCGCGTCCCTTGTTTCAGGCTCGGGATTAAGATGAACAATCCTAAATTCCCCAGGCTGTTTCTCCGAAGCTGTCGAGTTGGTTTCTATTTCCGCGTACTGGAGGAAGGAGAAGTCGGTCCCGGTGATACGATTGAATATGTCAGAAAGGACCCTGAAGAGATGACCGTCCACGAGATATGTCACTTATATTACTATGATCCAAATAATCTGAAAGCCTGCGAACGCGCAGTCCGGATCGCAGCACTCTCGCCCGGATGGCGCGAGGGATTCATGGATCGATTGGAAAAAGCTGGGATCCCGGTCGAACGCAGAGACGAGCCAGAAGATGCATTGTGCTGTGGTCCAGAGAACTAATACCATCCAATCCCTCCAGCCCTGATAAAAGATCAGATCTAAATCTTACAAGATCGCGTGCGTGATTCCTTTACTTTCCTACTAGATCCTGTCTACGCCGTCTTTTTGTAGCCGTAGTACCAACGATTTGTTGTCTTGCCGATATTTATCACTGTATGCCTCGCGCCTGCCGGGATTAGCATCTCTTCGCCTATCTCGGGACGCAACGTCTTACCAAGAAATGACAACTCCATTTCGCCCTCAATTAGCATCACTAATTCATCTGTTTTGTGGATAAAATCTGGCCATACCTGCCCAGGTGGGTCGATCCAGATATCACAAGTAAATCCTCGTTTTCCCCAATCTGCTCTAATTTCCTTGTAGTTCAACCCAATCAAAATCCGAATAGGTAGCCATTTCGCGTGGAATTACTTATTAACTGATTCGATCTGCTGCAGAATTAATTCCCGATCGCCACTTAGATCCAGATCCGCAAATCCTTCGACTTCTGGAAGAACCATCAGAAAAGCTGCGGTTTGGTCAATCGCAATGGTGCCCTCTCCCGTCACGACGGCGAGGACATGACCACCGCGCGTGCGATCGCAACTGATAAAATGAAAATGATATCCAAGTATATTTAGCCCTTTCATATAAGTCGGTACATAAAAGCCAATCAGCGTGCCCTCGACATCCTCATACGAAAATGTAATCTCTTCTTTCATGATATCTGCTAGTGGTCGATAAGGTTTGCTCTGTTTAGATTCGGTTCGCATTGTGATGGACTTGAAGAGCCCATCAATGCGAAATGCCTGGAATAAGTTGGCATTCTCGATAAGTTCAGCGAGGTGATCCTGAAGCGCCTGGTAGTCCAGTGCAGGGGGCAATGGCGCCGTGTGATCAGCTGCAAAAAACTTAACTACGGCAAAGGGTGTTTGACGCCTACGGGCAAGTTGATAGACACGCCCATCTGCGCGTGCATGATAGAAGACGCCATCGAGTGCTATCATTTCACCGTCGAGGCCATTCACCGTACCGAGTCCAGTATCCCCATAAAATAAAAGTGCTTCGAACGTCATGTCGCCATCGTAAAGCTGGTTCAGTAGCGCGTTGATCGTCGAATACTGGAACAGCGTATCTGGCCGTTCATCAGCCGCTAGCGTATGGCCAGCCATCAGCATGGTGATGGCGATGAATGCCCTTATCATCAATGAACAGTCCTCCAATGGTTTTGAAACATGTTGCCAGAGTGCTCCCAGCGCCTCAACCTGCTTGCAATAATGCAAGAATGAACAAAAAGCCGACCAGACGGCTCGAACCCAATCCAATGGTGTAGTGCCCCGCGACATTCGGTACTATGTACTCAAGCAGAGCAATCATATATCACCAAGTGATGTCAAACGACCTGATAATTAACAATGACCGATACCGTCAATCCATATGGTTTGAGTCGATGCCCGCATTGATGATGAGCATCATCCTGCTATCCGGATTAGTGATCTCGGATTACGCTTCGGCGCGCGATGCGGAAGAGGTCTTCCGCAGTGCCACTACCTACACAGTCAAGATCCGCGGTCGCATCACCACTGCATTTATTCGAGATAACAAGGGTTCCCAAAAGGGGGCTGGATTTCTCGTTGATGCAGACCGAGGGTGGCTCATGACCAACGCTCATGTCGTGGGACGATCACCGGCCGTGATCGGTGTCGCATTTAAGAATCTACCCTTTGTTAATGCGCGAAAGATCTATGTTGATCCCTATCTTGATCTTGCGGTATTGGAAATCGACATGTCGGAAATTCAGGGTGAATTCGTGGCGGCGCCATTGAACTGTGACGAGCTGCCATCGGTTGGGCACCCGGTTGGCGCGTTCGGCCATCCCTATGGACTTGACTTCACCGGAACCCGTGGGATCGTATCAGGCACGTCGGACGACAACCAAGGTCGAATCCTTCAGACCGATGCGGCAATCAACCCGGGCAATTCGGGTGGACCGCTCATCAGTATGGAGTCCGGCATGGTCGTTGGCATCAATGCCGCCCGACGGGCTGAAAAGGGAGATCAAAACACAAATTTCGCGATCCCCATGGTCTTCGCGTGTCGTGTGTTGAAGATGCTCCAGAGGGATCAGGACCCATCACCACCGAATTTACCTGTGATCTTCCTTGAACCTCCGCTGGATCGCGAGGCGCTCATCGTCGGCAGAAGTTATTTGCCGGACAACACGCTTGCGCTGCAGCCTGGCGATGAGATCGTGGGCGTTGAAAGGGATTCCGGCGCGATCATTCACGAGGGGGACCTCATCCATGCCCTTCGCGGACATCTGGGAAATGTGCGTCTTAGGATAAAAAGGGACGGAAGCGAGCGCGTTATCCAAGGGCGGCTCGCGCCCTCCCCGCTCCTCACCGAACGCGTTGGGATCCTGGTATCCGGAATACTTATCGGTCCCAATACGTTACGAGACGCCACGGCCTTGGGTACCAATAATGGTCTTTTGATTCATGAGGTTGAACGGGGAACAGCCGGAGAGGTTCTGGAGTTTCAGCCTTACGACGTCGTAACGACCGTCGACGGCAAACGCTATAGTGATGTAGAGACGCTCTTCTCCTACCTGCAAAATGCCGAGGCGGCCGGGCGGCCGGTCACCGTTGAAGTATTGCGTCTCTCAGATACAGCAATGCACTTTTTTGACTATATGCGGCGCGACGTCCCAATTGATAGTCTGGAACTCATCTCGGGGCAATAAAAACAATCTTGACGCACCAGCCGCAATCCTACTCGTATTAATAGTTCATTATCATTCACGTTGCCTCGTCAGTATAAAGGGCGATCAAGACAAGGCGCACGCTATAAATTCCCCATGATAACGATTGCTTCGCCACCTGCAACCGGAACTAACCTCCCCGCATTCCGGTCGGATCAACACCAGCCTCATAGCGCATGGCACCTAGCTCCACAAGGATCTCGCGAAGCACATCCGCATCAGCCTGCATGCGTCCTGCTTTATTCCTAAGCCATTCTTCGTGAGCCTATATCTTATGCTCTACCTCATTCTTTCGTTCTAAAAGGCGATCATGCCAGTCGCGGGTTTGTGTCTCGCCAATCTGTAGGGCCTTCTCCGCAATTTCACAACGTTCACATTTCTTCTGCAGATCTTCAAACGTGGTATCAAGCGCTTTTGGCTTTAATTTCTGTGCTTTGATTTCAATACTTGCCTTGAGTACCGCGTCGAAGAACTGTTGGCGCATGAGGTCTACGAAATCTTCGATCTCATTGACTTCCCCTGGGTTAATAGTAAGCATCTGGTTTATCTCCTGAATAATGTGTCTATCCAATAGTCAACATATGTCATCCGGTTAGCCGGATTTGAGCGTGCGATTGTACAAATATGATGATCCCCTCCACTCCCTGTGGATAGACCGAACCCATGCCTCCGCTCATTGATACTGCTCGAAGATCTCCTTAAATATGATCTGACGATCCACGGTTGGAATTATGGCCATGCTCTCCCGCCCAAGATGGGCGACTAGCCCCGGACAGAGTAAAGCGGCATCAGGGTCCAATTTGCTTGGAAATCCATCTCTTAAGGCTTGCCAGAAACCTGCCATGTCCGTCTCGGCTCTAATTTGCGCAGTAGCATAGGTGCTATTTGGGTCACGCGCTTGCGACTTGAAGGAATTAATGATTACCTGCGCCTCTCCAAGGAAGTAGGTATCCAAAAACTTATTCAAATACCGTGACTGATCACCTGTTCTAACTCGCAAACTGGCCAGGTCAGCAGCAGCCGTTACACAGGCACTTGCAATGCCTGCCATGTAGCCAATTAAATACTCATCGTTTTGCCTTTCCTCGGCTAACGCGCCCGTGTCAGCGTTCCTGGCCGAGACAAGGATGATGTTCAACATTGATAGCGCATTGCGCGTCATTTGCTTCTGTAATTGTCGCGCTTTCTTATTTTCTCGTATCCATCTAAAAACCCATACAAACGAAAGGATAATGAGGAAGACGAGGCCTAGCCAAATCAAATTCATTAACCGAAAACCAACCTCACTCTTATCTATGGCACCCCTAACGCATCAGCCCACCTGACAACAATCCACTTATCTGGCTGAACCTCCCGACAATAGGTCCAATTATAATAGCTTAGATCCCAACAACGACGTGCACTCGCGTCGTAGAGATCCTAGAATAACTATCATGGACGCCACGCGGACGACTGTTGCCCTTTGCACGCTGCTCCTTGCTGTCGCAAGCACCATGACGCCTGTCTGCGAGGCAAGCGAGGCTGAACCTCATGGAGTGGCCACATCGACACGTTCGGCTGCGCCGCACCAGCTCGACCCCACGCAAGCGATCCTACTTAGACGCTGGTATAGCACCGTCGGACCTCGGCGCAATGATGAGGCCTTCGGCGAACTCACCACCCGGGCCGCGAAGGTTCATCTCGGATCAGCGTATCGCAATGCACCACAGACGGCCGCACCGGAAACATTACGCGTCAACCTCGAAACATTTCAATGCGTCTCACTCATTGAGAGCACCCTGGCGCTGGCCCGGTGCACCTGGACCGACAAGCGTAATGAGGTATGCTTTTTACGCGAGCTCGAAGCATTTCGTTATCGGAATGGGACGATGAATACCTATTCCTCAAGGCTGCATTACTTCACCGACTGGATTGACGATAACATGAAACGCCAGCGTCTCGTGCCGCTCGCTGCCGAGCTTGGTGGCGAACCCGCCCAACAGCCTTTCTTTTTCATGACCACACATGCCACGCACTATCCGGCGCTGGCAGATCCGACAGTGTTTCAGGCAATTGCTCATACAGAATCCCGGCTAAGCGGGCGCCAGCACCGGGTTATTAATGGTGAAGAACTTATCGCGCTTAAGGATGCCCTTCAGGATGGCGATATCGTTGCCGTCGTCGGCATAAAGCCTGGTCTTATGGTTACCCACGTCGGCTTTATCGATCGCGGACCTGATGATGTGGCCCGCATCCTCCATGCCTCAAGCTTCCACCAGCAGGTCATCCTCACCGCGGAGGACGTCGCTGAACATGTCAGCCGCCATCCCGCGCGCCGCGGCGTCATCATTGCCCGCCCAGCATCGCCAAAAGAACGATTGCGTTAGTCGGATCGTTGTGACTTTATCGCACCGGAGACTGGATCGACTTTCAGTTCCAGTTTCTTTCCGTCTCTAAAACGTTCGACTTCCCAAACGCCGTCTTCGAATTCAACTTCAACAATGGTGTCATAACCCTGATCTTCAAGCGTCCTGCCGATCTCAGATAGCGGCTTTGCATTGGCAGGGGGTCGATCATGACTAGCTGACCCCACGAGTGGGAAAAGTGTTAGAGCGATGGTGAGTGCTGCAAGAACAATAGGCGTGCTAAGTCTCATTACTATCTCTCTACTTTATTTGGGTTTGGTTATTTTTCCCCTGAAGTTGATTAGGTACTTCGAGTTTCATTATAACATGACCGTTCCCTCCCAATGATCTGATTGGTTGTATTAGCGGCCCTTGTGATAACATGTCCTAAAAAATGGTCTGCGCCATTCACACATCCATTGTCGAATGCCACGAAGGCTGAGGTTTGTGGGAATGCAGAGTCGCCTTTTAACGATCGCTGTCTTTACGATAAGTGTCATATGCGCTGGGTGCAGCGAGGACCCGGGTAACCAGGCCCCTGCCGTCAAACCTCGGCCGGTTACAGTCCTGAGGCTTCTCGAGCGTGACTTTTCCCGCGAGTCACATCTAACGGGTTCGGTCAGCCTCTACCGCGAGGAGAAGGTCGGGTTCGAAGTCGGCGGGCGATTGTTGGCAGTCCTCGACCTCGGCAAAGAAGTCCTGGGCCCAGCCTACGATGATTACGGACAGCTGGTCCGGTCCGGCGATCTCATCGCGAAGATCGATGACACCCGCTACCGTCTCCAGGTCCAGGCCCTGCAAGCACGTCTCCATGCACTGATCAAGCAACGCGACGCCCAGCGTATCGACGTGGAACAGGTCGCACCATCCAACCTCGAGGCAGCTGAAGCGCGGCTCAAGGACGCAGAGGCTGGGCTAACGCTGGCACAACAAACCCTCGATCGTCAGCAACGTATCCTGGCAGGCGGCGCAGGCATGCAACAGGCCGTGGACGACGCCCAAAGCAATTACGACAGTATGGTGGCCCGTATCGCCCAGAGCCAAAGCGCCGTAGCCGCCGCCCAAGCCGCCATCGCACTGAAACGTGCTGAGATGGAGTCTACCGAAGCCAAGATCGACGAGATCGGAGAAGACCTGCGGCGAGCCCAAGAAGATCTCGAAGACTGTGACCTGGTGGCGCCGTTCTCGGGTCGCATCACGCTCATTCACGTCACGCAAGGAGCCGTCATTGAGGCGGGCATGCCTGTCGTGACCTTGAGTTTAATGGATCCCATCCAGGTACAGGTCGCAGTGTCGGCCGATGCGGATCGGCGCATCCAGACCGGTGATCGAGCGATCATCTATCCGAAAGACCCCGTCGATCCAGACGGCGAGCCCGCACAGTTGAATGCCATCGTCTACGAAAAGGGCGCCGTCGCCGATCCGGATACGCGGACGTTTCGCATCGATCTCATGACGCGTAATGAGCGTCGTCGAGTCGAGCAATTCGCTCCAGAGACGAAAGGGCTCCCCGTCGTCACAGATTTCCTTCCAGTCGTAAGGCGTTACCGTGGCGAGGAAGGTGAACTGTTTATTAATACCGCCAGCGTCTACCTCGAAGGTGGGAAAACCTACGTGCTTCGCTTACCCGGGGTGAGTTTCCACGCGGGTGCGCAGCGTAGCGCCGTTGGCAAACATCTACCCGACAAGGTGGAGGTGGTTCTCGGTGACGACTACTTCTCAGTGATCAAGTGGAACTTTCGGAGTCTGAAAGACAGCGGTGATCTGCGCGAAGGAGATTTCCTCGTAATCGAGCCCAAGACGAAGCACCTGGATGGCCTTGCCATCGGACGACCCCAGTGGCTCTTGCGCCCAGGCGATCTGGTACCCGTCAAGTTTCTACTGCATGCCACCCCCAAAGGCCTGTATGTCCCAGTAGATGCCATTACTACGCTCGACGGTAAGCACGTTGTTTTTGTCGTCGAAGAGAACATAGCGCGGCCAAAGGACGTTTCGGTCCACGAGACCTATCATGAGCTCCGCCGCATCGAGGGCGACGGGATCGTATCAGGTGTCCCGATCATCGTGAGCGGCGTGCACTACGTGTCTGACGGCCAACCGGTAACCATTGTTGGCGAAGAAACTTTGCCCAGATGAACCTTCCACGGTTTGCGCTTACCCATCGGTCCGTCGTCCTTGCCTTTGTAGGCATCCTTCTTAGCGTCGGTCTCTTCAACTTCACAACCATGTCTCGCCGTGAGGATCCGGAGATTACTATCCGTGACGCCCTGGTCATCACCAGTTGGCCAGGGGCTCCCGCCACTAAGGTGGAGGAGCTCATCACAGATCCCCTGGAGAAGGCCATCGCTGAGATCGCGGAAGTCGACGAGATCAAGTCCATCTCGTTGGTGGGCCTCTCAATAATTGAAGTAACCGTCGATGACAACGTGAGCAATACAGACCAGGTATGGGACGACGTGCGCGCTAAAGTGCAACCCGTTCGGACTAGGTTACCCCAGGGTACGAATCCCCCTTTTGTTAATTCTGACTATGGAGATGTGTATGCGGTTGTGCTCGCCCTGTACCAAATACCGATCCCCGGACAAGATCGAATTGAGCGACCATACACACCACGCCAGCTTGAGATCTTTGCGGAACTAATCGAAGACGAGCTCGAGCTCATCCCATCAGTAGCCAAGGTGGAGTTCTGGGGAGTGCAACCCGAGCGTATCTACGTTGAAGTCGACAGCGCTGACTGGGCGAAGATCAACGTGACTGCCAGTCAGCTTCGAGACATTTTTGAAGCACGAAATATAGTTGAACCTGGTGGCGAATTGGACACGGACCGCGTGCGATACGCAGTCGTTCCGACCGGCGAGTTTACCTCGGTAACCCAGATGAACGAGCTTGTTGTGAGCCGTCTCGATGGCAACCTACCGGTGCGCCTTGGTGACCTGCCCATTCGTATCGAGCGGCGCTACGAAGAGCCGCCTCGAACCTTAACCCGGTTCACAGATCCAGAAACGCCGCACCAGCCTTCTTTAGTGCTCGGCATCGCGATGAAAAGTGGCCGTAACGTCGTTGAGATGGGCCAGACGGTAGATGCGGTGCTCACTCGCCTGCAGGACCTTGTGCTCCCACCCGACATTCAACTCACACACATCAATGATCTGCCCCGACAGGTCAATACTCGGCTTCAGGATTTCCAGAAAAATCTGCTCCTTGGCGCGATTATCGTCCTCGGTGTTGCCCTAGTAACAATGGGATGGCGCCCCGCACTTATCATGGCTACCGCCGTGCCGCTGTCCATGATCTGTGCTTTCGCGGTAGTTCCGATTTTTGGAATCGAATTGGAGCAGTTTTCGATCGCAGCCCTGATCATCGCGCTTGGCATGGTGGTGGACAACGCTATCGTGGTTTCCGACAACACGTTCCGTCTCATTCGGGCAGGCATGCCCAAACAGGAAGCCGCCATCAAGGGCGCCCAGAATCTCGCTATACCTATTTTGACGTCGACATTGACCACAATATTCGCATTTCTCCCCATGTTGACGATCATTGGCAACGTCGGGGAGTATGTGGGGAGTCTCCCGGTGGTCGTTGCAGTCACTCTCGCCTCAAGTTTCTTCGTAGCGCTTCTGGTGACGCCGATCATGAGCGCGTGGCTACTGAAGCCCCCAGCCGTTGATAAGAGGCAGGCGCCGCAAGAGTCACCCGTAGGTCCACCGCTATATGATCGAATCATAAGTTGGTCACTGGAGCGCAAGGGAATCGTACTGGGCTCTGCCCTGACGGTATTCGCCGGGAGCCTCCTCCTGCTTCCGATCATCGGGTCCCAATTCTTCCCATCGGCGCTTCGCGATCAGTTCTTTGTCAAGGTTTGGCTGCCCGAAGGTTCACCTATCGCTATGACGGCTGACATCGCCAAGCACGTCGAACAGATACTTCTCGAGACAAGCCCAGTTATTAAAGACGGTTTGAAAGAAGAGCGCCTTGCTAATGTGGTCAGCTTCGTGGGTACGGGAGGTCCACGCCTCATACTGACCCAAGCGCCTGAGTACGACTATCCGTACTTTGCATTCCTACTTGTGAATACGACAGATTCAAAATACACCAAGGAATACGCCAAGGACATCCGCCGAGAAGTAGCTAAGATCCACCAAGCGCGCATTACCGTTGACCTTTATATGTTAGGACCTCCGATTAAAGATCCGGTAGCGTTTCGTTTGAGTGGCCCAGATGCCGATATATTAAGAAAAAAAAGCCGAGACATGATCAAGATTTTTAAAAAGACCCCTGGCACGGATGGCCCCTATAGCAACTGGGGAGCTACCGGATACCAGGTCGAAGTGAAGATCAACCCGTATGCTGCCAATCTCGCTGGTGTTACCAACGCTGATGTCGCGTTGACAACAAAATCGCTACTCTCTGGCGCACACCTAACCACCTATCGCGAGGGAGATCATCTCGTGCCCGTTGTGCTGAGAACACTGCGCGAGAAACGCAAGGATCTAAATGATCTGTCCGGAATCTTTGTGAACGGAGCGTTTGGCAAGGTGCCTCTGGCCTCCGTCGCCAAAGTCGTGCCAACTTGGAAACCGGCAGTTGTGGCGCGCCGTAACAACATACCCACAGTCACTGTAGGTTCACGGGTTGACGAAGGCATTCTCGCCAACACCATTGCCTCACGCATCAAGCCTCGCCTGGAGGAAATGGTCGCGGCCATGCCTGTTAGCTACCGACTCGAACAGGGTGGCGAACAGGAAGAGACTGCTAAAGCCCAATCGCAAGTCGTTCGCGCGATTGGCATTGCGATGGTGTTGATAATCCTCGTGCTGACTGTGCAGTACAACTCATTTCTCAAACCTCTGATCATTCTCATCACGATTCCGTTGGCCATGATCGGTGTGCTAATTGGACTGCTGATCACGGGCTGGGCAATGGGATTTATGGCAATGCTCGGAGTACTCGCTCTGGCAGGCATCGTTATCAATAACGCCATCATTCTTATTGATTTTATCGAAACCAGAGTAGCCGATGGTCAATCATTGCGCACTGCTGTGACTGAGGCAGGCCGATTACGTATGCGCCCGATCATACTGACAAGTCTCACCACGATTGGTGGATTACTACCACTTTCACTATTTGGCGGCGCCCTTTGGGCCCCTATGACCAATGGAATGATATTTGGCTTGATCTTGTCAACGGTGTTAACACTTGTCGTCGTGCCGACACTCTATGTCACGTTCGCAGAGAAGTTTAATATGAAGGTCGTGTAGTCGTGAACGAGGGGATCTGATAGCTCTGGTGTAGTTATCACCTAAGTTCAGTTAACAACACACATCATTCCTTTTGGAACTTGCCACAAATGGAAATGAACAGAATTGGATTAACAATACTGGTTTTATTTTTGCTCCTACAAGGTTGTAATTCACCCGAGTCCAACACTTCTCAGCCTGAGTCCAATAGTGTTCAGGTTGGACCAAGTAACCTTAACACGATCGCAGGCATCGAGTGGCGCCTTACTCAGATGATCGTAAATAATGATGGTGTCCCGTTACTCCCTGATGCTACCGTCACGTTCTTATACACTGGTGATGGGAAGGTGGCGGGATCAGCGTCGATCAACCGTTACTTCGGAAACCTTGAGATGAGTAAAGACGGTAATATCACCTGGAGCGAGCCCGGATTCGGCACAACCTTGATGGCTGGGCCGCCGGAGCTCATGAGCCAAGAAACGAAGTTCCTGAAATCCCTGAAATCTGTTCAACAGATGTACCTGAAAGACTCAACCCTTACCATGGAGAGCGATGATAGATCAGTTTATCTCGTATTTGTAAAGGATACCTAATCAAGACAATTTGCCTGGGGTCACCTAATATCAGCGCATCCAAAACCTAGATGGCTGCAAGCGTTTCCCTGCGTTATGTAGCCCGCGCGCGCCCTATCACATAACACAGCAAACCCAAGATCCCTAGCGCCATCCACTGGTAGATAGGTAGGAAAAGAAAGACCAAACCACCCTGTGCATCGATGTGGATAAAGACCGTGTCAATGAGTAAGGCAAGGGTGAGCCCGCAGATTAGAACCGTCCCACCCAGGATCGTCAGGACCGACACTCGATCATCGACCGCCTTGTTGCTTAACAACCAAAGTATCACATAAGGTGAGGCGGCCCAGGCAAGGAAAACCCCCAAAAGGATATAGCCAGCAATATTTTGATATGCATAATTATCGCCCCAGGGTTGGGCTGAATAGACCATAAGTCCCATCGTCACGAGCAGTGACAGAATCGTGATGAGCTTCGCGAGTGTTTTGGCCAAGTGGTGCGGGATCGAACTAGGTTATTCAGTCGGTTGGCGTGTCACCCAAATGTGGGGCGTTGAGTTATCTCCCGTACTGCATCGACAATTCCTTTGACAGTTTCTCTGCCTCATCGATTTGCTCTGGGGTTAACAGTGCTGCGATGCGGTCACGGTTCGTGCGAGCCGTTTCATATCCGGCTTCCGCGGCAACGGCCGACCAGGCATACGCCTGCACACCGTCGATCGGTACGCCCCGACCGGTCACGTACATACCTGCGAGGTTATTTTGTGCCTCTGCATAACCTTGCTCGGCCGCTTTGCGATACCACTTAACCGCCTGCGAGTAATCTTGTGGAACGCCTTGACCTACCTCATACATGTAGCCAAGATTATGCTGAGCATCAGCGATCCCCTGCTCAGCGGCCCTTCGGATCCAAATCGCTGCTTCACTATAATCCTGCTGGACACCCTGTCCTGTCGCATACATGTAGCCGAGATCATTTTGCGCCACCGCAATACCCTGCTCAGCTGCTTTCCGGATCCAGATTGCAGCTTCAGCGTCGTCCTGTTGGATGCCTTGCCCCGTCGCATACCGATAAGCGAGATCACTCTGCGCCTTCGCGTGTCCATGCTTCGCCGCCATGTGGGTCCACATGAGCGCTTGCGCATCATTCTGCGGAACGCCCTGACCGGAAAGATACATCTGGGCAAGGCGATATTGCGCTAATGCAAACCCCTGGGCTGCCGCCTTGTGGTACCACTTGACGGCCTCATCATAGTCCTGCGCAACTCCCAGGCCACGTTCGTACATCACGGCAAGGTTAAATTGCGCCTGGGGCACTCCTTGATCAGCGGCCGTGCGATACCACTTCACCGCCTCAGCATAGTCTTTCGGAACACCACGGCCATGCCGGTACATCAGTGCGAGATTGAACTGCGCCTCAGGTACCCCACGCAATGCGAGCGCCCTGTACTCTCGAAACGCCAGGGCGTAGTGTTCGCTTTGATAGGCAGCCGCAGCCGACTCTGCATCCGCCCACACAGCGCCTGGCAAAGCAACAATGATAATTGTCGCAAGTAAGGCTTTTCTCATTGCAGGAGGTATCCCCCCCTATTTTTTATCATCTCCCGCCGTCAAGCGGGTGCTTTACACGCAATTAGATTTATTTGGATAGGTTATGATCAGATAGAGTATAGAACCTCGATCCCAGATATGCTGCCATTGCTAGGCGGCGCAAATAAATACCCTTAGTCAGTTTGCGATGCTAGTGCTCGAAAAGCGATTGTATCTGTGACTTATAACCATCTTCGGACGCTTGCTTTGTAGTCGAGATAGTCCTGTCCAAATTGTCGCTCGAGGCGAACTTCCTCCCTGACGATGACCTTGTAATGCACTATGACAAGTGCCAGTGGCAGCAACAGGATGACCCACGCGAGATCCAGAGAAACACCCAGTCCGCAATATAAAAGCGTCACTGACAGGTACATGGGATTGCGCGTGAAACGAAATGAACCCGTGACAACAAGTGTGGCAACCGGCTTGTCGATATTCATCGCTGTCCGCTGGCAGATTAACTCGCGAAAGCTGAGTGCGACTAGCGGAATCGACAAGAGAATTAATAGCGATCCCAAGGTAAGACTCAACCGGTCTGGGAAAAAGTGAATGGGCATGCTCCGGTGCAAAAGATAACCTGTGAGAAATACCCCCGCATAGATAACCGGCGGTGGCACGATGCCCCCCGACGCACCTCGGGACCTATTTAATCGAGTAGTCCCCATCATCCGAACAGGACAACAATGGAAGCAAGGATGAATCCAAACGCAAGTTTTTAATCAAGATAGATGCCACTGCCCACGACGAGGGCTCTCCCGCCTGAATCTACCTTCGTTACATAGGTTAATTTCTTTGCGTGTTTGCCTTCGCTCGGCTTTGGCCACATATATTGAACCCATCCGGAGGATTTTGTCCTCACGGCATCGATAAGCTTTTGAATCACGAACGTGCCTTCGGAATTCTGGAGGCTCAGCATATTCGCCCCCTCAAAATCGGGATTGGCCGGATGACACACAATGGCTCCGTTCATGTCATTAATGAAGACGTAGGTATCTCCATGAAACCACTGACTGCCCGGCTGTTTGAATTCCTCACACACTTTCTTCTCGCCTATGCTTTCAACAAGTTCGCTGCCCTGTCAACAAATGTAACGAGATGTTTTTTGTTGTCACCACCCGCGCTTGGTGCTTCAGACCACAATACTGACAAAAAGATGGAGGCTCCAATAATAAATAATAGCCAACGGTTCAAAGCGATACTCTTCATTTGCTTGCTCCGTTTTCACAATGCATCGTCCGATATTGCCAATATAGGTCCTTCACACTTACCATAAACTTAAAGGATTGCGCCGCGCTCCTCAAGGCCGTATTTGCTAAGTTCCTGAGTGATGAAGTCAAAAGCTTCGTCCACCGAGTCAGTTCGGAACATAAATTTCAGATCATCTGGACTAATGCTGCCATATCGCACGAGGGCTTCGAAATTGATCACTTGATCCCAGTACTCAGTACCGAAGAGTACCAGTGGCAAGTGTTTGCGGATCTTTCGGGTCTGCAGCAACGTCAGGATCTCGAAGAGCTCATCGAGGGTACCGTATCCCCCTGGAAAAATAATCACGGCCTTTGCCAGATATAAGAACCAGAACTTCCGCATAAAGAAATAGTGAAAGTGAAATCCCAGCTCCCGGGTAACATATCGATTAGCAAACTCCTTTTCAGGAATGGAGATGGTGAGCCCCATATTCATGCCTTTGGCTTCCGAAGCTCCCTGACTGGCCGCTTCCATGATTCCGGGCCCGCCACCGGTGCAGACCACAAAGCGCCGATGTTCATCTGGCAATTTCTTTGACCAATCGGTCAACCGGTGAGCAAGTGCTTTGGCTGACTCATAGTATTTCGATATCTCAAGGCGATGTTTAGCCTTTTCCAAATCCCCATCCCCGTCTTTAGCGGCTTTGACCTCTTTCTTTGCCTTCCCAGGGGGTGGGCAGCGCGCGGATCCCATAAATACAATCGTGTCTTCGATTCCGTAATGGGACAAACGGCTGTGCGGCTCCAAATATTCAGCCAGTATCCTCAGTGATCGAGCTGCGCTGCTGTTAAGAAAATTCTCATTACTGTATGCCTTGGTCAGGTCCTGTGCTTTTTCATCCATCGTACTTGCTTTTCTAAAGATTTGAAGGAAAAATTTTGAATGTCCGGGAGTAAGGACATTAGCAACCATGATACACGGAAACGGTGGGATTGGGGGCCGCCTGTGGCGCCAGTGTATCCCTTATTCACGTAACCCTTTAATGAGATAAGGGATGCTCAAAATCGTGACGACCGTGTCTGGGTCCAGCACAATCATCAAGAATATCCAATTTGAGAACTCGACAGCCAGCATGGATAAGCCGACGATAATAAAAAGCGGCCCGACAAAAGGTGCCGGTGAACTCCACTCGCCATTCTCCTTCTTCCGATTTTTGAAGTTCCTTATTTGCCTCACGTAGCTGGCAAAAACGATCAATGCGCCAAAGAGTATGAGAGCACCGCCAAGAAAGTAATCCACTGAATCGAACCCTTTTCCCTTTCCACACTCAATAACCGAAGCTGAGTCGGCAAAGGCCGGCGCAGACAAGCATGCGCCGTTTAGAAGCCAGTAGCTTCAGCCCAGCATGTGATAAGTCATATTAGCGGCAATAACAAAGAGGAGCAGCGTGTACATCCACTTTAGCCACTTCTGGCTTATGGCATTGCTGGTTTTTGCGCCAGTTCTAAGGCCTGTGGCCTTCCCGAACGTAGATAAGCGAGCCGGCTTGCAGCTTGGACCCGCCCGCCTCAAAGCCCTCGGCGTCACGCAATCTAATCAGCGCCCTATCCCACCCATGATAGGGCGAATACACATCAGCCCATAGCCGCCACCAGACCTGCGTGTCCTGAAGGCGCTTTGTATAAGGGTGCTGAAGCCAATCAGCGGCGACAATTATCTCGAGCGTATCACCATCTTCCCCTAGGGCAGTATTCAAGATGCCACTTGGGTCAAGACCAAGGCGTTGCAGGGTTTTGTCCTGGAGCTTTCGCATAAACTCCCGGCGCATTCGCTCCGTTGCCTCGAACGGTGGCGGCAACAAATTGCGAAATAACCAGAAGAGGCCACCGATGATCAGCGCAACGTGCACATAAAGATACAAGCCGAGTTGATCACGAAATGGCTGTACAAATGGTCCCACCACGATAGCCGCAGTTATTATAAAGAGGCAGACCATGAGTCCTCTCAATAAAAGACTTGGTCCCTTATTGAGCTCCTCATCGATTACGCCACCGTACGTCCATGGCACGTAGGCGTGCCCGATCCGCTCTGTAGCACGCACCTCGGACTTGGTGACATAATGTGCGTGGCCAGTCGTCATAATTTATATAAAAAGTATCCGCTGCCTCGATAGCACGTGAATATTGGACTCAAATTCCAAATTGGCGGCCCCAGACATGCAGAAAATCATTTAGCTTACACACCAATTCAAGCGGGAGACTGAAGCCCGTCCTTATGTCTTGTGAGCGCTGTGGCTCCGGCCACGGTGCTTCTTTGTCTTATGCTTGCCCGACGAATTTGTCTTGAGCCCCAGAGGAAGAGACACTTCGGCAACCACTCCCCATGGACCATCGAAATGCGCGCTCACTTGCCATTGATCAGCACGCAGGCGGTAATAGCGACCGTCAATATAGTAATGATTGGGAATATCTACCACCACATAGACACCACGGCCTGAGTCAAAGACGAGCTCCACACCGTCTTGGTGCTTATGACGATATCCGTGGGCGGGTGCATGGGGAGGCGGCCCGTGACCCTGTTTTCCAGTTGCGCCCGGCCGAGCAGTGACGCTTGCGCATGAGCTAACTGTCATGCTGGTCAAGGCCAAGACAGCCACAAAAAAAGCAAACTTTAGCATGTTCATTTGCAAACCCTCACGTCCTCAACAAAGGGATACACCCCATAATGCTAGTCACTGACGCTCACACGCAGTGTGAAGTAATTCACACGCCTTAAAGCACAAATGTGACGAACGTCTCAAAAAGCGGGATAGCTGGAGATGACATAGAACCATCTCCCGTTCGGGGCTATTGATTGGAATGAACGTTTAGCTAAAGCGATGAAGCGGGGAACTTCACCATCGCCTCAATTGCTCTTTCGATCGCTTCTCCAGTCGTTCCACAAGTCGGAAGGCGCCAAATACAGGTAACACCGTCATCAAAACAATAATCCAGTTAAGGGCATTTAACGGGCTAAAAGCGGCCTGTACCTCAGAAAATCCTTCTGTCGCCCAGATTCCGACGATTCCAAATGACACGAGAAACATCGCAAAGATGCCCCAGACGTACCCAAACACTTTGAGAAGTGGTATCAATCCTTTCATGGCTTCTTGTGTCTTGTGTAGTTAAAAACCGAATCCCAAGCCATGGTTTGAGGTGCCAATGAAGGCGGTGCCTCAGAATCCCATTGTAGTAGCTTGGACCTCCAAGGTTTTTGAACCATTGGTCTACCGACTTCTAATAATAGAAGCTGGCTTCACGCATCCTAGGTTAAGCCACTGAGTTTAGATGTGAAGTGTGACCGACGTCACAAACGCCGGGATCGTTAGGAAAGGATAAAACCTGCTTCCTGTCGGGGTATTTCCTACAATTGTCCAGGCAATTTAAATGGGTCCCCACGTTGCATGCAGGTCAAGGTGCTGGGCTCACGCACCAGCATCCAGGGAGAATGAAATGAACAATGTACACGGTCCATCCCATATTCTTGAAGTCAGCTTTGGCTTCTGGACATCTAAGGCCCTTCTTAGCGCTGTAGAACTCGAAGTATTTACACGACTGGGCGATAAGGCGATGACAGGTGAGGACCTTGGAGCCGTAGTGGACTTGCATCCCAGAGCGATCTGGGATTTCTTCGATGCCCTTGTTGCGCTTGGCTTTCTGGATCGCGACGGCGATGGCCCCACAGCGCTCTACCACAACACTACGGATATGGCGCGCTTATTCATTTCGATGTCCTCGTATACGTCAGAGATCAAACCCGCCAATGGGTGAGGCTGTTCACTTAGTTCCGCTTTGAGGTGGCGAGGAGCACCGAGATTAAACTGCCTCGACGGAACGGGTATCAGCGACGATATTCAATCTTACAGATCTAACTAAGGACAAACTGTGCGAGATTAAGCAAAATAGCCCTGTTCCCTATTGAGTCACATGAAATGGCTAATCCAAAGCACGCCCTTCCAGAAAACGTAGAAGGAAATTATTTTGTCGATTCAACCTGTATTAATTGTGGCGTCAGCCGCCATTATGCTCCTGATATGTTTGGGGATACTGGGACCCACGCTTTTGTAAAAAGGCAGCCTCAAAATGAGAAACAAGAGTTCTTGGTGAAGCAAGCGTTGCTTGCTTGTCCCGTGGGCTCCATTGGGATGAGAGACAGAACGGATCTAGGCGCAGCAAGAGCGTCCTTTCCCGTCAAACTTGCAAAGGGGGTATATATAAATGGATTTAATCATCGCGATTCCTATGGGGCGCATAGCTATTTCATAAAGGCTGACACAGGCAATTGGTTAATCGATTCGCCGCGCTTCATATCCGATCTCATTAAGAAATTCGAAAATATGGGTGGGATAAAATATATTTTTTTGACCCATCGAGACGATGTTTCCGATGCCCCACAATATGCAAAGCATTTTAACGCCAGTCGCATCATTCACAGATTTGATTCAGATGCGCAAAAAGATGCCGAAATCATACTTGAGGGAAATACGGTTCATAATATTGATGCGGGAGAGATCTACTTTACCCCAGGGCATACCCGAGGACATTGCGTGTTACTATGGGAATCGAAATTCCTATTTACCGGAGATCATTATGCGTGGATCCCGAACTTAAATCGATTTGGATCATTTAGGAGGGCTTGTTGGTATTCATGGGACGAGCAGATAGCATCCGTCAAAAAGATGCAAGCTTTTGAGCATGTGGAATGGGTTTTTCCGGGGCATGGAAAGTGGAGACAAGTTCAGAAAGGGCAATTCTCTAAAGTTATTGAAGAGTCTGTGCAATGGATGCTCAGTGTCAGATGATTCTCGTCTCCACCACCTCTAGTTAGAGTGACAGGAACCGAAAATTGATCTCCTCACTGTTCCAATATGACTACAAAGATATCGTTCGAGGCCGATAGAGCGAGACTGCGTTCTTAAAAAGAATCTTTTCCATTAGCCCCTCATCTATAGACCCGTCTATCAATGCTAGATCTGCATCACTGAATGGCCGCTTCGTTCTAGTGCCAGGCAAGTCAGTACCAAACATTAGAGCATCTGGATTAACTAAACAGATTTCTTTGATGGCCTGCCGAACATCAAGGTCAACCCGCCCAAATCCAGTCGCTTTAATATGAACACCACGTTCCACTAATTTGAGCAGTATATTAAAGCCCGATTTCGATAAGCCGAGATGGTCAATACTAACCATCGGCAACCTGCAAAGGATATAAAAGATTTCAGATAAACGAGTAGAATCTACGTACAGTTCCACATGCCAGCCTGCGAGCTCATGAATGCGATTAGCCAAGCTCTCCAGATTTTCAATGCGCTCAGATCCCCCTCGCTCGAGATTAAACCGCACGGCTCTCACCCCGCAAGCATCCAGGGCAAGCACGTCTTCATCAGATACGGAACTAGGAAGCTGGGTAACGCCAACAAAATTTGGCCCAAGCTTATCAAGTGCTGCTAATAAAAACGTTTGATCGAATGCCTGAAAGGAGGCTGATACGACAGCACCTCCTATAAGCTCAAATCCCTGTATCCGTTCAAGGTAAGCATCACATGAAAAGTCATCCGGCAAGTAGCCATCATCAGCTACAAGCGGAAAGCGCTTATCGATGATATGAAAATGGCTGTCGAAAACCTTTTGAATATCATTATGGTGTTGCCGTTTCATCGGATCATTCTGACCCACACGCCTTCACAAAATTCAACCGGTCGCCAGAACGATTCATAAAGAAAAGCATAATAACTTTCTGTTATCTGTTAAGACGCCCACCAGCGGTGGGCCAATCACGCCACTTCGTGCACGACGATCAGCAGCACATCTTCCGTTGCGTTGAATGCCAGCCGATTGCCTCGGAACATATCGCCATCAGAGACAGTCTCATCGTTGGCAAGCCCCCTGCCCCGGGTCAAATACCCAAGAAATGGTCTGTCTACTTTGATGTTCTGGCGCGGTTCGAGCAGGGCAACATCAATCAATGTATGGCTTTCAAACGTCTCGTCCTGATCGGCTTTTCCCCCGTAAACATGGGTCAGCGCACCCGCTTTTGGCTGATAGAGCTTGTACCCAGCGGGTTGTCCAGGCGTTTCCGGGAGGACCCAAATCTGGATCATCCGATTCATGCTGTCATCAGGATTGACCTCATTGTGCGAAAATCCCTCGCCCCCGGCGCGTTGAACCTGCGCCTGATTACCGGAGAGTTCCTGTCCCTGCTCGAGAGAGCCCTCGTGCGCGATCCGCCCATCGACCATTACGGAGATCACATCAATCTCCTTGTGGCTGTGTAGCTTGGTTTCCCCCTTGGGGGCAAATCGCGCGTCGGCGAGATATACAAAGTTCCCGACACCCGGCCAGGTACCGGGGTTTACTTGATCCCCGAAGGCCTTCGGGTCCATCACCAAGCGATGCTCACGCACTCCGGCGAAGCCACCCAGTGTCAGATCGTCACGATGCAAAATCTCCATGGCACCCCCTGTCTGCTGCGAATCTGAAATCAGTTCCATATATTACTTCGTTTTCAATCATCGATTACCAGAAGCTGATCTTTCCAGCGCCGACTGCAGCATAAAGGGCGAGTACAAGAGGCGAATAGAATTTGCGATCGTCGTCGAGACCATTCTGGGCAAGGCCCTATTAAAACCTTAGAATATTAGCGACTCGTCCAAATTGGCCCCCATAGGGCGCTCCTGCCAACTGGTAATAGACCCGGAGACAATAATGACAGACCTCAAGTTTCCGAACGAAACGCCTGAATACCGCCACGCTAGAGATACCCTTCTGAAAGCGGAGATCGAGCTTAGACAGCAGATCGAACGCGTAGCCGCCCTGCGCAGGAAGCTACAACTAGGAGGCGCGGTCCGAGAAGACTACGTCTTCGAGGAACTTGACGACAACGGCAAAGTACGCCAAATCAAATTATCGGAATTATTCGAAGGCGAAAAGGACGCGCTGTTCCTCTATGGTTTCATGTATGGGCCAAAGATGAAGGAGCCATGCCCCATGTGCAGCTCGCTTCTCGATGGGCTCAATGGGAATGCTGGCCAGATCACTCAGCGTATCAACTTCGCAGTAGTAGCACGCTCGCCGATCCATCAGATCGTTAAGTTCGCGAAAGCGCGCGGTTGGAACGATTTACATTTGCTCTCGTCTGCAAACAACAGTTACCACATCGACTACTTCGCCGAGGACGCAGAAGGCGCGCAGATGCCGATGGCCAATGTATTCGTGAGGCGAGACGGTTCAGTTCATCACTTTTGGGGATCCGAACTTCTGTATGCCGACGTGGAAGGCAATGCGCGCCACATGGACCTTATGTGGCCACTATGGAACGTATTAGACACCACCCCGGACGGGCGTGGCGACTGGTACCCTTCTTTGACGTATTGATTCTTTAAAGGTCGAAGAAGGCGCCGCAAAGAATTTAAGGAGAAACAAGCCGTCCCGTTCCAATTAGGATGTGTCTGGATTTCCTCCTGCCGCTTGTTCTGCAGTAACAGTGCTAGGGCATCTTGGCGATGATTCGATTTCTTTCTTCAATAGAAAAGGCCCGTAGGGTCTGAGTGCGCACATTACCCAGGGCGCCTAGACTTAAAAGTACGGACATCACCGTCTCATCATCTGGTCCGTCTAGAACGACGACAATGTCATAATTACCCACTGTCATGTAAATATCCTTCACTTTAACTCCGGCTTTTTCCGCCATTTCCTTAAATGCCTGCGCACGATCCGGGGATTGCTTTATGTTTCGAATCCCCTGATCGGTGAAATTAAGAAGGCTGATAAATGTCGCCATGGTTTTCGTCCTCCCTAGCGTGGTTTCACATATTTGTGGTTAGAAGCACGGACAGTATTTCGGGATAATTTATACCTATTCACACCAAGCAGGATATACAAAATTGGGATATAGTCTCGTCACTAGCGGCGTGACGTAACAAAAAGCAACCCTCACCTCTTTTTATCCCTTTCTTAATTGGTACCAACCGTTTTGAGCTGTGGAGGCAGTAAATTTTGCGCCACCGCGGCTAGCAAATCACGAAGCCATTTGTGAGCCGGGTCCTTGTTCAGGCGCGGATGCCAGAGCGCGATCACACGGAATCCGGGTATCTTCAACGGCGGCGCGAAGACCTTGAGATCGCCAGTTCGCCCTCGCAACAAACGTTCTGGAAAGACACCGATGAGATCGTCGGTCTGCAGGATATCGGGGAGGATCAAAAAGCTCGGCACCGAAATGGCTACCCGTCGCTTCAGGCCCAGTTTCGACAGTGCCTCGTCTGTTGGACCTTCGAAAGCCACGCCATCCGGTGGTACAAGCACATGATCGAACCGGCAGAACTCATCGAGTGTCACTGCCTTTCCCTTGATGGGATGCTCCTTTCGAACCGCGCAAACGTAACGCTCCTCATAAAGGAAGCGTGAGAGCAGATCGGGGCGCGCAAACTCTGGAATGGTGATCGCAATGTCCGCCTCACCACGCGTGAGTCCTGTAGCCAGGTCACCGTTTGCCAGTGGCTGCACGGCGAGCTCCATCTTTGGAGCCCGACGCCGCAATTCTTCGATAAAGGGCACCACCAGCGCGAACTGCATATAATCGTTGGCTGATATGGACACCGTTAACTCGGCCGTCTCGGGGTCGAAGATCTCCGGCGTAACGAGCGCTGTTGCATCGGCAAGCAACGCTTTAAGCGTCGGCGCCAGTGCCTGTGCACGTGGCGTCGGCAATACGCCACGCTGTGTTCTCACAAAAAGCGGATCATCAAAGATATCGCGGAGTCGAGCCAGCATGCCGCTCACCGTCGGCTGCGTGAGGGCTAGGCGCTCAGCAGCCCGGGTGACGCTGCACTCATCCAGAAGGGCATCCAGGGCCACGAGGAGGTTCAAATCGATGCGCCTGATATTGACCATATCAATGATAGAAACATATAAATATGATTAGATTTATATCTTATTTCGGCCTCGCTTTCCAGCGTATTTATCCCGGGAAGCCGAATTTGAGCACTGATCCCAAACCGCTGACGAAAGCCATCAAGATGCAATCAGCCTGCGCTTGGGAGCACCCGTTAGCGGATGCGGACATCCCAGCGAGACCAACTGCCCGGCGCCGTTGCAGCGGTTTGGTTAACTAACTCGAAGGTTTTTGTGATAAAGAAGCGCGATTGCAGCCCTTGCCGATGAACGGCGAGCCGCTTCAACGATTCACATCAAGCGGGATAGGTGGGAGTAAAATGCCGTTTATTTTTCAGGCCTTGGCGGCCTTGGGAATAAAACTCAGTGCCACCCCATTATTACACCAGCGTTTACCGGTGGGGGGCGGTCCGTCGTTGAATATATGCCCGTGATGGCCGCCGCAACGCACACAGTGGTACTCGGTCCTCGGTATTAGCAATATGTAGTCCTTCTTGGTAGCGAATGCGCCGGGGATCGGAGTAACGAAGCTCGGCCAGCCGGTACCACTGTCGTATTTCATCGCCGAAGTGAACAGCGGCAGGCTGCAGCCAGCGCAGACATAGATACCGGGCCGCTTTTCGTCGTTCAACGGACTCGTGAAGGCGCCCTCGGTGCCTTCTTCGCGCAGCACGCGATATTGCGACGGCGTCAGAATGTTCTCCCACTCCTCGTCCGGCCGCATCAGCGGTGCCTTCGCAAGCGCCACATCTGCACCTTCCGGCAGATATTCCATCCAGTTCTTCTGAAGCTCTTCGATGTCGACCGAGCTTCCCGAACGCCTTTCAGCAAACCCGTACCGTGCCACCATGACTACCATAGGTGCGGCCGCCAGGCCTATCAGCAAGTTTCGCCTTTTCATCGTGTCTCCGGTTGTAATGCCTTATCTACTGAGACCGCCAACCCCGATAGAAATTCCCTCACAACAGGGGCTTCATTCGCCGCTGATGCAATCAGGCGATCTTTGGCAACTCGCCGCATTTTCTTGATCGTTACCTCTCTTTGAGTCGCCGAACTGCGCGTATGCCCACTTTCAAGGTACACCACCTGCCCTGGTTGACGCCCGCGGAAATACTTAGCACCACGCTGACTTGCATGCTGAACCAATCGCCTTTCGACATTATTGGTGATTCCCGTATAGAGCGAGTTATCAGTACAAACAATCATATACACCTGCCAGTTCATCACAACGCATTTTCCCCTTTTAGGGGCTGCGAAGCTACTTTTGAGGCCTAATTTATTATTTCAACAAATAGGATTAAAGTACACCGTCTCCATGCATTACAGAACATGGTGTTTTGCCCCCAGCATTCAATCAACTACTCAACCGCCGCTAAACGCAACGGCGAACGATGACGCCTTAGCCGATGGGTTAGCCATTGTGCGACCTCCATATTCTCTCCTCATCATACTTATTGCATGTGCAGCGTGTTCTGTCACTACTGAAGAAGCAAATCTCCCTTCCGAGATGGGGCCTTTAAAGGACATCTATATCGTCGATCATGGTTTACACAGCGGAATCATCATAAAAAAGAGCGACCTACCATGCACCTCATTACCCGAAAAGGATGATTTTCCACGAGCACGTTACCTGGAATTCGGTTGGGGTGACCAAGCGTTTTATCAAGCAAAGAAACCCACGCTGACATTAGCATTGCGAGCTTTGTTCACGCCCACGCTAAGCGTCCTGTATGTCGTTGGGATTCCAGCACCCCCAGAGCAGTACTACCGGGGCAGCAATGTCACGACACTCCAATTCTCCGAAGCCGAGTTCGACAATCTAGTTCGCTATATCAGTGACAGTTTCGAGAGGGACGAATATGGTAGGTCTTCGGTCGTCAGTGGCGGGCCCCATTCAGGCAGTCGTTTTTATCTTGCCACGGGCAAATACCATGCTTTCAATACGTGTAATACCTGGACAGAAAACGCGATCCGTTCAGCAAATATGCCTATCAACCAATGACATTGAGTTCGGCGTTTCGCGTTTACCGTCTTTTACCATTCAAAGGGATCGTTTGCTTGAACAGGCAGGTACAGCAGGACGGTTAAAGCCAGCTTGCCCTTACGATCCTGGCGGGGGAGGCCCCGTGAAGTCGGGCGGAATCCCGGTGAAATCGGGCGGCGGCAGTGGGTAGAAATCGGGTGCAGGCGCGGGAGTAGATGCCAGTGGTGGTGGTGGTGGCGGATACGGATTGGGCATAGAAGCCTCGGTCAACTGGCCTGATACGGGCACCCGGTTGCCTTTGGCATACATGCATTGGATAAACGCCGTGTCATAGCGTTGTTGTACCGCGCCGGCTGAAACGTGCCCGGTGTTGCTTCCTGCTGCACTGCCAACGAGTAACCCGCTAGCCGCCCCGATCGCAGCACCTTCTGCTCCACCGACAGCAGCTCCGAACGCGGTTCCCAGTAGCGCGCCGGTCAGGGCGCTCTTCTGAAAACTTTCCGTAGCAGCCTGCTCGGGTGTTTTGCCCCCTGATTGCGCATGGGCATACTCACGGCACAATAAATCGTTTTCGCGGAACTGGTCGAATGTTATTCCGGTTCCCGGCATCACCACAACACTCGGCCCACTGGGTAGCGTCGTGCAGGCCGTGATCAAGACGGTAGCTCCAATCGTCGACAGGATCGAATTACTGCTCACAACAGCACCAGCCCATTAGCGCGGCTGACTCCGGGGGACGACCTGCATCCACCCCGGTGCACACTGTTTGACATAGGGGTAGTACCCCTCCGGATCCGTGCAGTAGTACCAGTAATACGGTTGCTGCTGTTCCGCCTTCTCAACATAAACGGCGGGCGCAGCGAGCACTGGCACAGTGACAGGCGCTGGGTAATAGGGTGGGTAATAGTAAGGGCGGCCCCAATAAGGCGCAAAACTAATGAACAAGCTGCTACGGTAACCATGATGACCACGGTGATACCCACCGTGATAGCCATAACCACCGTAGTACCCACCATGATAACCGCCGTGATGCCCACCGCCCGCATAACTCGCGGGAACCCAGAGCAGAATCAGTACAGCTAGCAACGTGATTAGGAATCTTTCCATCGCAACCTCCTCCTTCAATCCACGGCACGCACTCCCTGCCCTGCCTCTCAAGAAAGTTGCCAATCTAACCAGACCTCAGGAAAATTAGATTCCCAATCAGCCAGTTGGTTCAAAAGGAGCAAATAGATATGCAAAAAATCAACGACATACACATACAACGCACCCCCTTGACTTATGAAGAGCACAAGTCAGATGACTGATTGCGATGCAGCACGCGCACGGATTGCAGAAGATAAACCTGTCTTTACCCGCATCCCAGGTATTGATAGACGGATTAAATAGAAACCACCCTGTAGCCATTGATAACTCTGTCCCTTTTCTGCCTGTTAGTTTCCATCGTCGTGAAACTTGATGTCCCAATGCGTGCCGTCACAAAACGGTTTATTCTTCGAGCCACCGCATCGGCACAGTGTGTAGTGTTCTTCCGAAGCTCCGTCACCACGATGTACATCTTTGAGTTCAACTCCACCCATCACATGATACGGGCCATCCTTTGATACGTATACCGCTGGATCTCGAACTTGATCCCGGTACTCAATCGACTCAATGGAATAGCTCAGTGCGCCGGATGGACATTGCTTAATGGTTTCAACGATAGCTTCAACGTCTGCGCCGTCTGGATCAATCCATGGCTCGACCCTCATGCGCCATACTGAAGGCAAGCCATCGGTGCACTTTCCGGCGTGCGAGCAAATGCCTCGATTGTCATGGATCGTGATATTTTTGCCGGCATAATCATCACGCTTATCCATGCTGCCATCCGATAGGTTCTCACTCGAAAAATTAATCCGAGTATGAGTTCCGTCACAAAACGGCTTGTTCGCTGAGCCGCCACAACGGCAAAGAGCAATTACGTCTTTAGTCTGGAGTTTATCGCCTTTCGAATTTCGGAACGCCGTCAGTCTCTTTACGAGATATGGGCCGTTTTCTGACAACTCTATTACCGGTTTATCATTCGCTTCATCCACACTCATAAGCTACCTCCGATAACATGCGAAAATGAATCTGTCACCCTTTCATTCTACACTAGTGGCCTTTCAGTGACTTATCGAATTCTTCCTTCGCTTTATCCAAGTCGTAAAACTCTGGATGCGATGATAAAGCCTTTTTAAGCGCCTTAGCAGACCGTTTCGCAGCAGGCCCAGCTGCTGATTTTTTACTTGGCGCTTGAACTGAGTATCTAAGTGTGTTTCCTCCGAAAATTTGAACGCCAGCATAGGCCATTCTTCCATCTACAAGAAATTCCTTCTTTCTATAATGAAACATAAAGTCAGGAAGCTCGGGATACATCCAGTTAACCCATCGATCATCGTCTTGATATTGAATGCCCTCCTTTTTTAACAAATCGCGCAATCCATTCACATCACGTTCTTTAATGATTACATCAATTTCCATAATCCTCTTGCGGATTATATTGGAAACTCGATTAATCTCTTTTTTGCTGTTTCCAAATAATCCCATTGATGCACTCCGGTTATGTTTTCTTGCTAACCGATGATAGAAGGGAAAATATTATCAAGATATTAATACTCAGATCTGTGCTTTTTTGTTAGCGTCATCTCTCGTCGATGCAGGACGACGGCTGCTGTTAGCTTGAATCAGGTTGTAATTCTCCTTTTTGTCGTCAAAATTTTCCAAATCATCCTAGCACTACCGAGTGTACCCAATCAATTGCGCACTACAAGGAGCAACTGATGCCCCTGTCCGGTAAAGGCCAGGCCCGTCAATCGAGACAACCAGTTACATCATGCGGGATAGTGAAAGATAGGATCGTCCCCTTTTACCTTGCGCGGCTCAAGTGGCATGTTAGGCTGTAAGATAGACGTGCAACAAAAATGGAAATGACATGAGTCGTTTCACAGACGCTCTCGTTGTCTCACCTATGGCTGACGGGAAGACCTGGGTAACTCTACGGCCATTCGGCTACGACGTAGGGGAAGAAGGGAGCGGTGACACCGTCGATCTGGCAATTGGATTTATGACTGATTTCGCATCGGTACCACGCATGTTGTGGTGGGCCATACCGAGATGGGGAAAATATGGCAATGCGTCCGTTATTCATGACTGGCTCTACTGGTATCAAAACCGCCCGCGGCCGGCTGCGGATGCCATTATGTTGGAAGCAATGGGTGTACTGTCGGTGCCAGCCTGGCAAAGGTATCCCATCTACTGGGCTGTCCGCTTGTTCGGCGGTATCGCATGGATGCGCAATCAATGGGATCTCGCGGCAGGGTTTAACCGCGTCTTAGATGAGACCCAGTTCAAGTCCGTGAAAAAGTCGGGACGTCACGGCCTGCTACGATGCGGCTGGCGACACTACCGGCGTCGTGCAGCGAACGACGAGTCAAAAAGCAGCGATTAAAGCCCTTTGCCATTGACGGCAAGCGCTTCCATCGCATTAACCCATCACATCATGCCAAGTGGTTAGGATGGGGATGTACGAATTGTACATTCTAGAAGTACTGTTTTTCCGATTTCGGGGCGACAGAAGACGCAGGGTTGAGCCGGCAATCTCCGAAGTCCTATCCTCGCTTTGGAGGTGGACGGCTCATCCCGTTGTCTCCTTCGCACGTACTTTGACGAGCATCCTACTCGATGCCGTAATTAGGCAGTGCCACCTTGCCTTAAAATGACCTCAAACCCTTCAAACCGAGGGTGGTCTAGATAAACTCCTTTTGCCCTGCCAGCGTGGGCGTGAGCCTTACGAAAACTTTCAGATTTCGTCCAACCTTCAAATGCTTCACGGGAATCCCAGATTGAATGAGACGCGTAGAGGGTATAGGCGTCTTCGCTTTGACCTCGAAGTAGATGGAACTCGCGAAAACCCGGGACTTCATAAAGATAGGTGTCTCGCTTGCGCCACATTTGTTCAAACGTTTCCTCTTGCCCCCGAACAATTTGAAAGCGATTCATGGCTATATACATTTTCTAAACCTATAAAGACATTTCTGATAAAAACGGGTGGAACGCGATTGAAGCTCTTGCCCCACTACGCAAGACCCATCAATTGCCCCAACGCATCCAATTAATTTTGTGACATCACAATGATGCGATATATCTAATCATTTAAAGCGGGATAGTTAAGGGAATTACCATAGCTTAAACTCATTTTCAGTTATTCACTTCCGTATTTTTCAATCTGTTCCGCCGCAAGTTCCTCGGCCGCTTCGAGCTGATCAAGCGTCATTTGCGATGCCACCCGATCGCGCACTTGTTTGGCCGCCTTGTTCCCACGCGCTGTGGCCACCTGCGCCCACGCGTAAGCCGCTATGTAGTCCGGCGGAACACCTTCGCCAAGATAATACAGATCCGCGAGCGCTCCTTGCGCTTCAAGAACGCCTTGCTCGGCGGCCTTGCGGATCAAGGCCGCCGCCGCAACATAATCCTGTGAAACGCCGAGCCCCTCATAGTACGCCATACCCAGGTGGAACTGCGCACGGGGATGCCCGCGTTCCGCTGCCATGGCGAACCATTTGGCTGCCTCGGTATAGTTTTGGCGCACGCCATTGCCTTCCTTGTATTGCATACCGACTCTGAATTGAGACACTTCATCACCCTGTTCTGCCGCTATACGATTCCACTTCAGTGACTCGATGGGATCCTTTGGCACGCCTTGCCCGGAAAAGTACGCTTCCGCCAACTCGCGTTGTCCGTAATAGTGTCCGCCCTCAGCCGATTTTCGATACCACTTTGCCGCTTCCGCATTGTCCTGTCGGACACCTTTGCCCTCAGCGTACATATCCCCTAAGAGCGCTTGCGCGAATGGATCACCATCGCGAGCCAATACTCTTAACCCCCCAGCCGCTACCCCAAAGTCGCCTCGTAGATACGCATTGAAGACAGTAATCAACCGCGATACTTGCTCCTCTTGCGCATCCAGCGACGCTTGATCCTCTTGGGCAGCGACGGATAGGGCCGCAAGCAAGGTAGCGACAAGGAGATACTTAGTCATTCTTACATGCATTGAAATTCCTTCGACCGACACACCATCAGCCCTTTCCTCCATTAGCGCCCCTTGCTGGCAGTTAAGGCTATCGAATTCGACGCAAAGATTACATCAAGCGGAATAGTGAGAGATAACCCAGGCACTGCCCGTGTTGCCACCGTGCTGAATTTCCGTCAATCTTCGGTTTGAAATTTTTCTAAAGATTAAGAAATGATCGAAAGAATACACAAGTATACAGAGAATAGCCTCATCAAGTTGGGTTACGATCCGGGCGACTGCGATACCGGGCTCGATACGGTAACATGCGCGGTTGGAGAAGAACGATGAACTTGCTCACCGTATTACAAACACACTGCTGAGGGCTTTTCTACATGGGATGGCGGCTGCTTGTATTTCTCCTTGTTATCGGGGGGCTTGTCTTCACCGGCTGGTACTTTACCCGTCCGAAACCAATCGCCGTAGCCCTCTATACGGTCGAAACAGGCCCTGTGGAAGCGACCGTGTCAAACACCCGGGTCGGCACAGTGAAGGCCTGCCGTCGTTCCATGCTGGCCCCTGCGGCGGGTGGCGAAGTAGGCACATTGACGGTATCTGAGGGCGATAGCGTGGAGAAGAGCCAGCTCCTGCTGGAAATCTGGAATGAAGACCTGAAAGCTGAAGTAACGTATGCGACGGCGCAAAAGGCGGCGGCCGAGGCAAGAACTGTGGAGGCCTGCTCCCGCGCGGCGGGTGCGGAACGTGAGCTGAAACGGCTACAAAAGCTCGTGAAAGATAAACTGATCTCTGAAGAAAAAGTTGATCTCGCGTTCACCGACGCCGAATCCAAACGGGCCGGCTGCCAAGCGGCAAGGGCTACAGCAAGGGTCAGCGAGGCCCGGATCGCCGTCGTCCGCAAGGCGGTGGAGCGGACCATCATCCGCGCCCCTTTTGCCGGAGTCGTAGCAGAAGTCAACACAGAGATCGGTGAATACGTAACGCCTTCCCCGGCCGGCATCCCCACCCTGCCCGCAATCGAGCTGCTCGATATAAGCTGTCTTTACGTCTCGGCGCCGATTGACGAAGTGGATGCCCCCCCGATCGAGGTCGGGATGCGTGCCTGCGTGATCCTGGATGCGTTTCCGGACCGTCACCGTTGTAATAGCACTGTCCGGCGCATCGCGCCTTATGTACTGGATATCGAAAAGCAGGCGCGGACCGTCGAGGTCGAGGTTGAACTGAGCGATCCCCAAAACCTGCACGGCCTGCTGCCCGGTTACAGCGCGGATATCGAGATCTTCCTGGAGACTCGGGACAACGCCCTGCGTATTCCGACACAGGCGGTACTGGAGGGATACCGGGTGCTGCTGTTCGATGAAGCCTCCGGCGTGCTGGTGGAGAGCGAGTTCGAGCCGGGACTTTCCAACTGGGATTTTACGGAAGTCGCATCCGGTCTTAAGGAAGGAGACCGGATCGTATTGTCTGTGGGCCGCGAAGGGGTAAAAGCCGGCGCGAGAGTCACGCCCGAAGTGTCTGTTGGAAATGCAGCATCGCCGTGATTCAGCTCGAGGGTATATGCAGGAACTTCCAACTGGGCGACCAGGAGGTGCATGCGCTGACCGATATCTTCCTTGAGATCGATGAGGGCGAATATATCTCTGTCATGGGCCCTTCAGGCTCCGGCAAATCCACCCTGCTCCACCTCATCGGCCTACTGGATCATCCCACCACCGGCCGGTACCGCATGAGTGGACAGGATGTCACAGAGCTTACAGATGATCAGTTAGCCCGCATCCGCCGTGAAAACATTGGTTTCGTTTTTCAGTTCTTTCACCTGATCCCTCGCCTCACGGCGGCCCAAAACATCGAAATTCCACTGATCCTGGCTGGGTATCCGCCTACGGAACGCAAGCGCCGCATAGCGGAGACCGTTAAAGCGTTCGGACTTGCTGACCGGGCAGAGCACAGACCTGATCAGTTATCCGGCGGACAGCGACAGCGGGTTGCGATCGCACGGTCAACCATCATGCAGCCCCGAGTTGTATTAGCCGATGAACCGACCGGCAACCTCGACCGTGCTTCAGGCCGTCAGGTGGTCGAACTGCTCGAGGAGTTACACGAAAAAGGCGTGACCGTAATAGTGGTGACCCATGACCCGGAACTGGGTGACCGTGCAACAAGGCGGATCCACATGGTGGACGGCCATATCAGCGAGGACACGCAGGCAGAGACCCACTGATGCGGATCTTTGATCTTCTAGGCTATGCGCTGCGGGCCATCGACACCCACCGCTTCCGGACCGTGTTGATCCTGATCGGGGTTGCGATTGGCGTGGGGGCTGTCATCCTACTTACGACCCTTGGAGACAGTGTGCGACGCTATGTGACGGGTGAATTTTCTGAGCTCGGTACCAACATGGTGATCGTGCTGCCGGGGCGCTCGGAAACGACGGGTGGCCACCCACCGCTGTTTGGTGAGACGCCGCGTGACCTGACGATTGACGACGCCATGGCATTGCTCCGCAGCCCCAACATTCAGCGGGTTGCGCCAATCGTGGTAGGCTCGGCCCCGGTTGCGTATAGGGGACTTGAGCGGGAAGTAACGATTATCGGTTCCACGCGGGCGATCAAGGACATCCGCCATCTGCGAGCCGCGCAGGGCAGTTTTCTCCCCGAAATGGACCCCAAACGAGGGCGTGCCGTGTGCGTACTGGGGCAGACAGTCCGCGAGGAACTGTTCGGGCCAGCTAGGGCCGTCGGCGAGTCAGTGCGGATCGGCAACCGCCGTTTTCGGGTAATTGGCGTTTTGGCGGAAACCGGCGTCTCCATCGGTCTGGATCTCGACGACATCGTGTTTATTCCCGTGGCATCCGCCCAGAGCCTGTTTGATTATCCTTCGCTGTTTCGTGTCCTCACCGAGGCACAAGGCGGAGCGCGAATCGCTGCCGCGAAAGAAGACATTCGACGCATCATTATGAAGCGTCATGAGGGCGAAGACGACGTCACGATCATCACGCAAGACAGTGTGATCGCAACCTTTGACAAGGTGCTGAATAGGATAACGCTGGGCGTCGCAGGCATCGCCGCCATCAGCCTGGCAGTTGCCGGGATCCTCATCATGAATGTCATGTTGGTCGCCGTCGCCCAACGCACTCAGGAAATAGGCCTGCTGCGCGCACTGGGTGCCCCGTCCCGCCAGATTCGCTCTTTATTTATTGTCGAAGCCCTTTTGTTGTCGTTTACCGGTGCACTCATCGGCCTTGGCATCGGCCTCACCTCGGCATTAGTTATCCAGCAACTCTATCCGGCATTGCCGCTGTCCGTACCGCTCTGGGCTGTCACCGCCGGGGTCGGTATCGCGGTGGTGACAGGTCTTGTGTTCGGCGTCCTGCCGGCGCTCCGCGCGGCACGCTTGGAGCCCGTTGCGGCGCTCAATAAACGGTAACAAACATGCGGTTTGCGGACCTCTTGAGACTGACGTTCGGTTCAATCATCGCACACCGACTACGTTCGGTACTTACCGTGCTCGGTATTCTGGTGGGCATAGCCGCCGTCGTGCTGTTGACGTCTATCGGCGAAGGGGTGCGGCAGTTTGTATTGGCGGAGTTCACCCAGTTCGGCACAAATTTGGTCGCCGTCGTTCCGGGAAAGACCACCACCTTCGGCATCTCCGGCGCAACCATTAGTACGGTACGGCCCCTATCCGTGGACGATGCCGCTGCGTTAAACGAACTCGACGATATCATCGCCGTTGTCCCCCTCGTCCAGGGTAATGCCAGCGTTGAATATGGCGCGCGGGAAAGGCGAACCACAGTATTTGGCGTCAGTTCGGAAGTGCCACGAGTGTGGCAGATTCCGGTTAGCACCGGCCAATTTCTTCCGAAAGATGATTTTCACCGGGCACGGTCAGTCGCCGTACTGGGTTCAAAAATGCGCGATGAGCTATTTGGCACCCACAATCCACTTGGTCAGCGCATCCGCGTCGGCGGCGATCGCTACCGGGTGATCGGCGTTATGGAACCAAAAGGCCAGCTGCTGGGCTTTGATCTGGACGACACGATTTATCTTCCCATTAGCAAGACCATGGAAATGTTCAATCGCGAGAGCCTCATGGAAATCGATCTACTTTATCGGTCGGGCACCACAGTAAAGCGCATCGAAAGTAATATCAGGCGCCTGCTGATCGCGCGTCACGGCGATGAAGATTTTACAATCATTACTCAGGACAAAATGCTCGAGGTCTTGGATACCATCCTCAATATCCTCACGGCAGGTGTCGCTGCCATTGGCGGGATATCACTGATTGTCGGAATGGTCGGGATCCTGACAATCATGACCATTGCCGTAACAGAGCGCGTCTCAGAGATCGGCCTGCTGCGCGCGCTGGGTGCAAACCGTGCCCACATCCTTCGCCTATTTCTTGGCGAGGCGGTCGTCCTTGGAAGCATCGGAGGAATCTTAGGTGTAGCCGTGACTTTGGCTATTGTCTATGCTGTCAAACTGATTGCCCCCGCCCTTCCGCTTGAAATCGCCTGGCACTATGTGGCTGCCGCGCTCGCACTCGCCATCACCGTCGGCCTGGTGGCCGGGCTTGCACCTGCAATGCGGGCCGCGCGAATGGACCCACTCGATGCGCTGCGGGCTGAATGAGCCTCTGATGCGGGCGTTGCCCGTGAAAGACAACACCCCCATTTGCTCAACCAATTAAATCAAGCGCGCTATAAGAGGTAGAGACGGGTACCGCCCGTAAAGAATATCTACCCATTGGTTCCGTCCCCCTGTTTTTTCGGCCACAAAAAAAAGACCCCACCGGGTGGTGGGGTCTTCGTCTAAAACCTGCTTGCGCAGTACTTGACCCTTAGGCCGCCTGAACTTTCACTGCCGACGGACCCTTCGCGCCCTGCTCGACTTCGAACGTTACCTTTTGGCCCTCGGCCAGGGTCTTGAAACCATCACCTTCGATGGCGGAGTGATGCACGAATACATCCTTGCTGCCATCCTCGGGGGTAATGAACCCATAACCCTTACTCTCACTGAACCACTTTACTGTACCTGTCATCACGGAAATACCTCTGTTTATTTGAATTGCGATATTTTGCAGTTCGTTCCTGAAACTGAAAATGCGGGAGTAGCTGCAGAAAAAACTGGAGGGACTTCCGAATTCACGACAAGAAGTGCACTGCGACGCGGCCACTATACACGAGCCTTAGCCAAAAGCCACAACTATTTTTACCCATGTGCCCAACCATGAGGCACGCTTAAATGTCCGTGTCCATTTAAATATGGGGTCTTTCGCGCAAATCACAAGCCCACTGCCTGACCACTGAAAACGGAGCCGGCGCTGTCTCTAACCGCTACCGGCTGCTCAATAAGCTTTTGTGGAAATTCGCTGACCTGTTGGATATAAGCGTGCCGGGCGTGCAAAAGCCCGATAATCGCACCCACGACACTACCAATCATCAGCGCATTTGTCACAAATCTGCCCCCAAAACGCATTAAGTTTGCCCAAATCATCAGTGCGCCGCACATTACAAACAAATGCTGACATACACATCGCTTTTGCGATGCGCGATGCTCATACCCGTTTTCTTAACCCCCGCGTTGAGATGCGCGGATAACAAGACAAAAAACAAGGTGGCTATCCAAAAATGAATACCGCCCCATTCGTGTCTATTTAGCCCTCAAATCTCGGCCCATCGGCCACTACCGGGCGGCAGAATGTAATGCAGCAATATCCCCGTGGAAGCTAGAAATAAAAAACCGACAAAAGCAAGAACATCAATGATTTCGATTATTGTAGAGCGATTCATTATTTCGCTATATTTCTTCTAGATTTTTGTGGCCGTCCTAGTACTTAAAATGATTCCCTACAACGGCCCGCACCCGTTTCAATCAATTGCATCAAGCGGGATATATTAATGAAAAACCGGGCCCCGCCGGCAAGCGAAATATAATCCCCAGCGCCCTCAAGCTTTGATATGAGTAGCTTGACATATTTAAGCCATACTCCAATATCAATATTCTTCGCTTCGAATAACTGAGTCAAAAATTAAAAAGCGAACCCAGGAGGTCCACTGTGACGTGCGATAGCGAGAAAATCCAGAATTTTGGGAAACGACGTTTGTCGAGGATTAAACCAACAACTGAAATTATCGATAGCTGTAAGGCATTTCTCGTGGGTTACCAACCGAGTTCGGAATTTTCAGATGATGCATATGTTTGGCTTACTTGTGCTTTAGCGTTAGAGGCTGTCGACGGAGGCAATTTTGGTGTTGGGGGCATCTTAATTGATGAGGGTGGTGACGTAGTTGCACAAGGACACAACGAGGTGTTCAACCCGTACTTTCGGAGTGATCGGCATTCTGAAATGGTAGTGATGGATCACTTTGAAGATGCCAATCCAAAACTTACCAGTCTAAAGGGTTACACGTTCTATTCGTCTCTCGAGCCCTGCCCGATGTGTTTAGTACGATTAAGTACCTCCGGTGTACGCAAGGTGCTGTATGCTGCCCCTGATGTAGAGGGCGGTATGATAAGCAGGATGAGTGACTTGCCACCGCTCTGGCTTGAGTTGTGTCAAACAAAAACGTTTGCTCAGGCCCAGTGCTCGCAGGACTTGGTTAATGTTGCTACCCAGCTTTTTCTTTTCAACTTGGATGAACTATTCGCAACAATAACGAAAAGGTAAGTTCAACGTAAACGACAATTTACCTATGCATTGGGAACCGCAATAAATAGATAATTTCAGTCTCCTCACCAACTTTGTGGCGCTTGAGGGCTTACACGATACAGATATGAGAGACACAGCGCACAGAATTACCGATGAAAGCGTCATGCGTCTCGGTGGCTTCGCCGCGATCGTAGTCGGTTCGACCTATCTAGCTGCCTGAATAACGGCACTGCTTATGCCGCCGGAGTTGCAAGCGCCCCCTGACGTTACGCCCCATGAATTCTGGAGCGTGCTCTCTCAGAAACCTTTCACTCATCTAGCGTTTCACTAGTGTTGGGTGATAAGCGGAATCGTCTGGCTTGCCGCGGTTCCGGCGATCTTTCACAGTGTATTTGCCCAAAACCGTGGGTTGGTGCGCTGGTCAGGTGTACTTACCATGCTGGGGTTTGCGGTAAACGCCCGTAGTCATCTCATGGAGGTCGCCTTCGACCGAAAGATTATTCCCTTTTATCCTGAAGCCGAACCCGCATGGCAAGAGGCGGTCAATGTAATCGCGGGACTTACCCTTGACGTTCCCGATGGATTCTTAACTTATGGTGCCATCGGCTTTTGGTTACTTGTCGTAAGTGTGCTTGCACTGCGCGGTCGCGTCTTTCCGCGCATCCTATGCTATTTAGGTATCACTGCCGCGATCACTTACCTGTTTGGCGTGATTGGATACACCTTTCTCGTTCGTTGGCTTCTGGTTATCTCCATTGGAGTTGGTGGACTTTTACTGGTACCAACCCGGTATATTTGGGTCGGATGGCTACTATGCGGTAAAAGGCCTAATGCGTCGCCACAGCAGACTCGACGACGCGCCACGACTGAAGCCATTGCCCGGCGACGACATGCCCTTCAACCGCTTCAAGCGATCACATCAACTGGGTTCTTGCTTTTGATTGCTGACCCTCTATTGTCAGAATAGCAGTTATCCAGCTAATAAAGGCCAATGCAGTTGCAATGATCATAAGTAAACGGAAACTATCAATAAATGATTCGTCAATCGCATTCCGAAGAGCGGTTCTCTGCTGCTTGTCAATATTGACAGGAATCTCTGCCGCAGCAAGCCTGAAACGCTGCTCGTCAAGTGCCTGTACAACCTTAGGCGGTACATTAATTTCAGTGAGACGAACGTCGAGCCCTCTGTTAAAACTGTTCAAAGCAAAGATGCCAAAAACTGCGATAGCAAGTAATCCTGCAGTCCGGGATAAAGCGTTATTAATACCTGAGGCAATCCCAGCGCGACTCTCCTCTACCGCGCCCATCACGAGTGTTGTCAGCGGTGTTACTGTAACAGCCAAGCCGAAACCTAAAATAACAAAGGCGGGAAAGAAGCCTGTCCAGTAACTTGTATCCATATCCGGGACAGCTAACAAAGCAAACCCAATGGTGGCGATTCCTGAACCAACGATAAGTGGACGCTTCGCACCATACCGGTCTACCAAAGTGCCGGCCCATCGCGAAAGGAAAAATATTAATACAATCAACGGTAGGAATGCTGCGCCAGCGGCAAAGGCAGAGTATCCCTGTACCTGAATTAAATTAAATGGCACGAAGAACAATACCCCACCCAGGGCCGCATACAAGAAAAATGTGAGAATATTCGCGCCGCTGAATGAGCGTGAATGGAAAAGAGTAAGCGGCATCATAGGCGCTGATGCGTATTTTTCCACATACAAAAACGCGATTAGCGCGATCACACCACCGGAAATAGCGCCTATTACCAAAGGATGACCAAAACCTAGGATAGGCGACTCGATTAATCCATAAACAATGCCACCTAAGCCAAGAATCGCAAATAGCGCACCCCATTTATCCAATTTCGCCGTACCCTTTTCATCACGGCTTTCAGAAACAAACGTGAATAGGATGAAAAGTCCGATTAGCCCAATCGGGATATTGATATAAAAAACCCAACGCCAGGAAGCATGGTCAATCAACCAACCACCCAACAATGGACCCAATGCAGTAGTCATAGCTGAAAAACCTGACCACGTACCGATAGCCTTTGCCCGTTCCCCCTCGCTGAATGAAACAGTGATAATTGCGAGACTGCCTGGAACAAGTAACGCACCACCAACTCCTTGAGCAGCCCGCGCAATAATCAGTTGCGTAACAGTCGGTGCCAGCCCGCACCATACTGAGGCCGACATAAAAAGCACTAATCCAATAGCATAGACTCGCCGGCGACCGAACTGATCACCTAGCGCCCCACCCACCAAAAGAAGCGCGGAAAGGAAAAGCGCATAGGCTGCAATAACCCACTGAACATCAATAACAGTCGCGTGCAGGTCAGCTTGCAATGCTGGAAGTGCCACGTTAACGACGGTACTGTCGATGAATGCCATGCCTGAACCAATTATTGTTGCTGCCAGGACCCAAGGCGCGCGCTTTCTACCGCAAAGGGCGGCTCTTTGTTCCTTTCGAAAACCAAAGTATTCACATGGATATTTGATCATTTAACGCAGCATATCTGTACAAAGTAACAACTTATAACATTAGGTTCCGCAACTCCAATGACTGTCGGTTTCATTCCCCCGTTCCATTCCAAGTGATTCGTTGACGAATTAAATGAAGCCGATACCAGTCAATAACCTCCCAAAATCACGTCAAGCAGGATCCTATGTTTCTCGCTCAGCACCTCGCGCCACAAAGCTAAATCGGGCGCCGACATCCATTGGCTTGGTAATTTTCTCCGTCACAATAAACCCATCTGTCATGCGATGCTCTCCCTTGGTCTAGCAAACCATAAAACAGACAATAAGAGCATTCATACCAGACGTCAAAAGCATCCTAGCACTAGCGCCAGCACGCCCTCAACGATGAATCAAATAGTCGTGATTGAAATCCTTGCTCAGTTAAGCAGGGGCCTTCGATCGATTCAATCAATCACATCAAGCCGGATAGTGGGAAATAGACGGGTACTGCCCCAACTGAAAATAAATCTGTCCCTTTTTTGATTCCTGATTCCGATAAATTTAAAGACCTGGCAAAAAATGGCCGGTACGTTTTAGCCAGTGAATTTCTGACTCGCTTGCGCCAATCGCATCGAGCCTTTCATACACATGTCCATTGCCAGGAGCTCCCCGGCGAGATTCCTCAATTATGTCGAGGATAAGACGCCGACGGGGGGTGTAAGCATCATAAAGTTCGGCGTGACGCTCCGCTTCATCAATAAAGTTCGACATAATC